>CAYPFE010000006.1:0-21802 GCA_964409895.1 uncultured Novosphingobium sp. | reverse complement strand
CGTCAGCATCCAGCCGAACACCGGATCAAGCGTGGCGCCGACGAGGATTTCGACGCCACCCGTCAGCATCGGCTCCAGCGTCACGCCTTCGATGTGGACGCCAAGCGCCTGACCGGTTTCCATCATTTCGTGGAATGCCTGTGCAACCTCCGCTTCGTTTTCGAGGCCGAGGCGGATGAGGTCATGCTCGGTCTTGTGGCCCACCTCGGGGCTGACGAGCTTGGCGACGAGCGGATAGCCGACGAAATCGGTGGCATCGCCGATTTCGTCGGGATCCTGCACCAGCGCGTCATGCACGACCGGCACACCGAACGCCGCGAGCGCTTCCTTGGCCTCGGTTTCGGACAGCGCGCTGCGGTTGGCGGGAAGGGCGGGCCAGGCGGCTTGGGCAATGGCGGAGGCAGGAGCGGCAGAACCCGACTTCTTCCACTTGCCATAGGCACAGATCGCACGCGCCGCCCGGTCGAAATCGTCGAAACAGCCGATGCCGTGTGCGGCAAGGTGCTCGCGACCGGCCATGGCGAAGGTGTCGATGACCACGATCGCCTTGTTGTTCTCCGCCGCTGCCTTCTCGACCTGGTCCAGCGCATTGGTGAGGAAGGTGCCGGGCGTGTAGAGCAGCAGCAGGTCGATGTCGTCGGGGCTCAGCGCGAGCCTAATGCATTCGCTGACGAAATTGTTGTCGTTGACGATGTTTCCGGTCATGTCGATCGGGTTCGACACCATCGAATGGCCGGGAATCTGCTCGGCAAGCGCCTGCTGGAGCTCTGCGGAGAACGTTGGCACCGGAGCACCTCCTGCTTCCAGCGCATCGGCGAGGATTGCCCCGGCAGCTCCGGAAATGCTGAGGATCGCGCAATTGCTGCCGCCGATCCTGTCTCCCAGCGTGTGGAGATAGGCCAGGTCGGCAACGCCTGCGAGCTCGCTGGCGCGCGCGACGCCGGCGCGAGCAAAGGCGGCGTCATAGGCCGCACTGTCGCCGGCCAGCGCCGCCGTGTGCGAGCGTGCCGCTTCCGCGCCTTTTTCGCTCAGCCCCACCTTGAAGACGGCAAGCAGCTTGCCCGCCTTGCGGAATCGCTCGGCGGCAGCGAGGAATTTCGGCCCGTCGCGCAGCTCCTCGATATAGCAAAGCGCTGAAGTGGTTGCGGGATCGTCCGCTAGCCAGTCGAGATAGTCGCTGAGTTCGACGCTCGCCTCGTTGCCGGTGTTGATGACATGGCCGAAGGTCACACCTGCGCGCCGGGCGATGCGGAACAGCGTCGCGCACATGTTGCCGCTTTGCGTGACCAGAGCGGTGCCCCCGGCAGGCTCTCCGGGCTGGAAAGACTGACCGAAAGTGGTGAAGATCTGGTCGGTGAAATTGGCGTTACCCATGGCGTTGGGCCCTGCGATCTTCATGCCGGTGCGTTGGGCGAAGGCGACCAGCTCGTCCTGCTTGGCGATCCCGTCGGCCTCGTTGGTCTCGGCATAGCCTGAGGCGTAGACCATCGCCGCGCCGATCCCCAGCGCATGGCAGCGTTCCAGCATCGGCAGCGTCAGTTCGGCAGACAGCGCGACGATGACGAGATCGACCTGCTCAGGCACGCTTTCGATATCGGCATAGGCCTTCAGGCCCTGGATCGTCTCGTTCTTCGGATTGACCGGATACAGCCTTGCGAATCCGGCGCGCTTCAACAGGTCGACGGGCACGCCGCCGATCCGCCTGGGATTGTCGGACGCGCCGATCACCGCGATCGAGCGGGGCTTCAGCAGGGCGTCTAGGCTCATGCGGGGTACTCCATAGGCGTGAGGCACTAGCCCGCACTGCCGATATTACAATAGGTGGTGTTCATTATTGGCGCTGGGCCATTGACGCGGCCTCCGCTGAAGCTACTTTGCAATGCAGAGGACTTAGAGGGAACGGAACAGGATGAACAAACCCACTCCGCAGCTTTCGGGCACGGTCGAAGCCCCGATGTTCATGTCGACGGAGCCCTATATCTCACCGGAATATGCGCGAGAAGAGAGGGACAAGCTCTGGCTCAAGGTCTGGCAGTTCGCCTGCCGTGAGGAAGAGATTCCCAATGTCGGCGATTTCCATGTCTACGACATCCTCGACCAGTCGCTGATCGTCGTGCGCACTGGCAAGGGCGAGGACGACATTGCCGCCTATCACAACGCCTGCCGCCATCGCGGCCGCCGGCTGCTGGGCGGATGCGGCAAGGCGACGCATTTCCATTGCCCCTACCACGGCTGGCAATACGGTCTCGATGGCGCGAACACCTTCGTGCTCCACCCGGAAGATTATCAGGGCACGCTCGATCCGGACCGGATCGCGCTGCAGGCGGTGAGAGTTGGACGCTGGGGCGGCTTCGTCTTCGTCAATTTCGACCTCGACTGCGAGCCGCTGGAGGATTTCCTGCAGACCGTGCCCGACTGGCTGGGCGTCTTTGAGACCGGCAAGATGCGCTACAAGTGGCGCCAGTGGCTGAGGATGGACTGCAATTGGAAGATCTCGGTCGAGGCGTTCAACGAGGGCTATCATGCGCCCACGACGCATCCCCAGATTGCCAACTCTGGCGGCAGCAAGGTCGGCTCCAGCGGCGAAGGGCTGCATGGGCGGCTCTACCAGATGACAGCGGCCGGTGGCGGCATCGGCACCGGCGTCAACGAGAAGGCCGACGTCGATATCCGCCAGATTCCCTATATCGGGCTCAAGCAGGCGCAGGAAACGGTGTGGAGCAACACCACCGACACCTTCGTCGAAGCGGCAAGGCGGCTGCCCGAAATCCTGCCTGAAGGCGTCTCCAAGGAAGAAGTCAGCATGGCGCTGATGCAGACCGCCTGCCAGATCGATGCCGAGCGCGGGGTCGAATGGCCGCAGGTCTCGCCCGAACACATGATGCAGGTGGGGATCAACTGGCACGTGTTTCCCAACACCGTGCTGCTGCCCAACGTCACCTTCTGCCTCGGCTTCCGCATGCGACCGGACGGCTTCAATCCCGACAGCTCGATCATGGAAGTCTTCGCGCTGGAGCGCTATCCCGAAGGCGAGGAACCGGTGACCAAGTGGGAGCACAAGCCCGAGCAGACCGGGGACAGCTGGCCGCTCCTTATCAAGCAGGACTTCCGCAATCTCGCCGAACAGCAGGCGGGCATGCATTCGATATCGGTGGCGGGCGAGCTCAGGCCCAATCCGCTGCAAGAAGCCTCGGTGATCAACTTCGCGCGCAACCTTGCCGATTACATGGGGCGCGGCGGGCCGCAGCTATTGTGAGGGGCATCGATCCGCATTCTCCTCTCCCCATGGGGGAGAGGTAGCGTAGCTTGCCCCCTGAGCTTGTCGAAGGGGGCTAGCGAAGCTGGGAGAGGGGTTTGCAAGCTATCGCCGGAGGAACCCCCTCACCAACTGCGGCTAGGCCGCTTCGCGGCCAAGCCTCCGTATCCTCTCTCCTCAAGGGGAGAGGGAAAGGTCGCATCACCTCCGATTTCTATTCCGGAACCGGAATGCCCAGCACCCTCGCCGCATTGTCGCGCAGGAATTTCGGCCAGACGTGATCGCGGAAGGGGACTTTGTCCATCTCGTCCATGATCCGGCTGAGCTCCAGGCCCATTGGGTAGTAGCCGGCATACATGATCTTGTCCGCGCCGCGGCTGTTGGCGAAGTTGATGATCGCCTCGGGCCAGTATTTCGGCGCGAAGGCGCTGGTAGAGAAGTAGAGGTTCGGCCATTTGAGCAGCAGCTTGACCGCGAGTTCCTCCCACGGCTCCGCACCGTGGCGCATTATCACCTTGAGCTCGGGAAAATCGTAGCAGACCCGGTCGAGATGGCCGACCCATTGCGACATCATCGGCGCGCGCGGGCCGGGCACGCCGACATTGACGAAGATCGGAATGTCGAGTTCGATGCACTTGGCATAGACCGGATAGGCCAGTGCATCGGCGATCGCGACCGGCGGATAGGTGCCGGCGGGAAAGAAGGATGCGGCCTTGATGCCGACTTCCTCGTAGGATTTCTGGAGCAGGCGCACCGCGTCCATGCCCTTGTTGGGATCGACCGTCTGCACGCCGATGAAGCGGTCCGGATAGCGTTTCAGCGCGCCGGGCGTGCGGTTGTCCGACATGTGGATCGCGCCCAGCCGCACGTTGAATTTGTCCATCTCGGCCAGCGTTTCCTCGACGCATGCGTCACGGTCCGAACCGTCGCGCAAATCGTCCGGGATGTCCTTGAACATGTATTCGGCCGGGTGCTGCTTCCAGTCGTCCCTGGTGCTGGCGACCGAGGCCTGGTGGACGTCGCGGAACCCGATCAGCAGGTCGATCGCCGGAATGTCGCGGGGGCGGGGCATGGAGGTCCTTTCGCTTCTCGGCTTGATGGCGTCCCGCTGTAAGCATCGCCACGGTACTATTGCAACAGGCGATGTGTATTGTCGCACCGGCCCGCTTTGGGCTAGGGCGTGCGAGTCATCAGGAGGCAGGTCTTGGACTTCGACTATACCGACGATCAGAAGGCGCTGAAGGATGAGGCGCGGCGGTTCCTTGCAGACGTTTCGCCGCTCACCGTCGCGCGCGGCGTGCTCGACGATCCCGCGCGCGGGCATGACGAAGCGCTGTGGGCGCGGATCGGCGAGCAGGGCTGGTGCGGGGCTGCGATTCCCGAAGCCTATGGCGGTCTCGAATTCGGCTATGTCGAGCTCTGCGCGCTGGCCGAGGAACTGGGCCGCGCCGTTTCGCCGGTGCCGTTTGCCTCCAGCGTCTACCTGTTCGCCGAAGCGCTGCTGCTGGCAGGATCGGAAGAGCAGAAGGCCGCGCTGCTGCCGGACGTGGCATCGGGATCGCTGATCGGGACCCTCGCCCTGTCGGAGGCGCCGGGCGCCCTGACGGCTGACCGGATCGCGGCACGTTACGCCAACGGCACGCTTACGGGCACCAAGATCCCGGTGATCGACGGACAGTCCGCAGGAAGGTCTGTGGTCATCGCGCAGGGCGCGGATGGCCCGCAGCTTGTCCTCGCCGACCTGAGCGGTCCCGGCGTTGCTCGCGAACCGGTGTCGACCGTCGATCCCACGCGCGGCGCAGCGCGGATCGCCTTCGCCAACGCGCCCGCCGAACCGCTGGGGGCGCCGGGCGAAGGGCTGGCGTTGCTCTCCCGCATCCAGGATCGCGCCGCCGTGCTGATCGCCTTCGAACAGCTGGGCGGGGCCGACCGCTGTCTGGAGATGGCGCGCGACTATGCGCTGGAGCGCTATGCCTTCGGACGCCCGATCGGCAGTTACCAGGCGATCAAGCACAAGCTTGCCGACGTCTATGTCCGTAACGAAGTCGCGCGCGCCAATGCCTATTACGGCGCATGGGCGCTTTCCTCCGGTGATGCCGAATTGCCGCTGGCCGCCGCAGCCGCGCGGGTTTCGGCCTGTGCCGCCTATTGGCTGGCGTCGAAGGAGAATATCCAGACCCACGGCGGCATCGGCTTTACCTGGGAAGCGGACTGTCACTTCTTCTATCGCAGGGCGCGCCATCTTGGATTGGTGATCGGCTCCCCGCGCGAATGGAAGCGGCAGCTCGCCGGTTGCCTCGACGCGAAACTCGCGGCGGAAGAGGCGGAAAGGAGCGCGGCATGAACTTCGAGGACAGTCCCAAACAGGCCGCATATCGCGCCGAAGTCCGCGCCTGGATCGAGGCCAACAAGCCCGATTTCGGCCACCTCACGCCCGAAGAGCGTCGCGCCTGGCATCCCGCGCACAAGGAAGTCTGCCGCCAGTGGCAGGCGACCAAGGCAGATGCCGGCTATGCCTGCATCTCCTGGCCGAAGGAATGGGGCGGGGCAGGAGGCAGTGCGATCGAGGAGACGATCTTCCTCCAGGAGGAACAGCGCGCCGGGATGCTGACGATGTATTTCTCGACCGGCCTCAGGATGCTGCTGCCCGCGATCATGGAGCACAATGACGACGAGCTGTCGCGCAGCCTCATCCCTCCCGCCGTGCGCGGTGACACGATCTGGTGCCAGCTGTTTTCCGAACCCTCCAGCGGTTCCGATTCGGCCGGTGCGCGCTGCATGGCGGTGAAGGACGGCGACGAGTGGGTCATCAATGGCCAGAAGGTCTGGAATTCCGGCGCTTTCCACGCCGACTACGGAATGCTCGTCACCCGCACCGATCCGGACGTGCCCAAGCACAAGGGCATGAGCGTGTTCTGGCTCGACATGAAGACGCCCGGCGTCGAGGTCCGGCCGATCCGGATGATGTCGAGCGACAACGAGTTGAACGAGGTGTTCCTCACCGATGTGCGCATCCCGGCGAACCAGATGGTCGGCGAGGAAGGTGACGGCTGGAAAGTGATCCTCACCACCTTGAGCAACGAGCGCTCGGTGGTCGGTTCCGGCACCGGGCTGAACTGGCGCGACGTGGTGGCGCTGGCCCGGGAAATCCCCGATTTCGAAGGCACGGTGATGGACGATCCCGCCTTCCGCGAGTGGCTGGCGGAATATTATGTGAATTCGGAGGCGATACGCCTGCTGAGCTACCGCACGCTGACCGCGCTGACCCGGGGCGAAGCGCCCGATGGCGGAGGCGCCAAGGTGCTGTGGGCGAACCAGACGCAGGAGATGACCAGCCAGGCGCTCGATTTCCTCGACCGTTACGGCCTCATCGAGGACCCCGCGATTGCGCCCGCCGGCGGCGCATTCCAGCACCGCTTCCTGTGGGCGCCGGGCCTCAGGCTGGGGGGCGGCTCGGACGAGATCATGAAGAACATCATCGCCGAGCGCGTGCTTGGCCTGCCCGGCGACATCCGCCTCGACAAGGGCATACCCTTCCGCGAGATACCGTATGGCCGTTGACCGGCATCAAGGCGAAGCGCACAATTGCAGGCATATGAGTTGGAGAAGACGATGACCGGAACCTCGACCACGCTAGAACGCGGTTACGACCAGCTGCCGATCCCGTTCGGCTGGTTCGCCGTGGCGATGTCGCACGAGATCCAGAACGGCCAGGTCAAGACCATGCGCTATTTCGACACCGAGTTCGTCGCCTGGCGCGGCGGCGACGGTGAGCTTCGCGCCGTCGATCCGTTCTGCCCGCATATGGGCGCGCATCTGGGCCACGGCAGTGACGTCACCGGTAACGACCTGCGCTGCCCCTACCACCACTGGCGCTTCAACGGCGAGGGCGGGGTCACCAAGATCCCCTATTCCGACGCGATCACCGCTAGCATGAAGCGCAACTGCCTGCAGACCTGGTCGATCGCGGAATCGGATGGTGTCGTTTACGTCTGGTACCACCCGAAGCGGGTGGCGCCGAAGTGGGACATCGCGAAGATTCCTGAATGCCCCAACGGCGGACAATGGGTGCTGGCCGGCAGCTACGAATGGATCGTCGATATCCATTGCCGCGAGATCCCCGAGAACGGTCAGGACTATGCCCATTTCGGCGCGGTTCACGGCGTGCCGAGCCCGCCGGCGACCGACTTCAAGATCGACGGCTGGGTCCGCCGCAACACCGTCGTCGCCGACATGAACACGCCCAAGGGGCCGATGGAGGGCAAGATCGACGCAACCGCGACCGGACCGGGCCAGTCGATGACCGAATTCATCGACGTCACCCATGTGGTGATGAACCAGCAGGTTACCCCGATCACCTCGGAGCAGACCCATCTGCGCTGGCAGCTCTATCACATCCCCGGCCTGAGCGACGGCAAGCTACGTGTGACGCAGGCGCGCATGCGCGACCTCGTCAAGCAGGTGAACCAGGACATTCCGATCTGGAACAACAAGAAGTGCGAGGACCGGCCGATGCTGGTCAAGGGCGACGGCCCGATCCTCGCCTATCGCCAGCAGTATGAAAAATATTTCGACTTCGAGGACGAGGGACCGAAGATCGCGGTGGCTTAGCTCGGGTCGGTTCCGGAAATCCCTTCATCCGTTCGTGCTGAGCTTGTCGAAGCACGGCAGCGCCAGCGCCCTTCGGCAGGCTCAGGGCGAACGGAGCGTGGTTCGGGCTATTTGCTCGATGAACTCCGGATCCGCTACATATCGAAATCGGCGACCGGTCCGTCCACGCCGAGCTTCCGGCCGAGCGCATAGTCGCCGGTGATGGTGGTGCGCTCCATCACCCGGGTCTCTTCTGGCGGCACGCCGGTGGCGCTGTGCAGCACCCGCCAGTTGTCCCACAGCACCATGTCCCCCTCTTGCCAGACATGCCAGTAGGCAAGTTCGGGATCGGTGCAGTACTCGACCACCTCGCGCAGCAGCGCGTCGCCCTCGGGCCCGCCGTCCTCGTAGATGCCGATCGAAAAGGCCGGCGACACGTTGAGCACCTTCCGCCCGGTGCCTTCCTGGGTGTAGACCATCGGGTGGATGACGCGCGGGAAGTCGAACCGCCGCTTCTCGATGCTGGCGCCCGATCTGGCGAAGCGATGCAGCGAGACGTCCCCGGCGTTGGTGAAGGGGCATTCGCCCAGATTGATCCGCACCTCGTAGACGACATGCAGGTCCGCGATGCGGTCGCGCAAGCCCTGCGGCAGCCGCTCGTAGGCGGCGATCTGGCAGAGGAAGCCGGTGTGGCCGAGTTGCGAGGGCAGCTGCACTGGCCTGAGAATGCCGCCGTGGTTGATCCTCGAATTGTAGACGAGGTCGCTGTGCCACGGCAGCCAGCTGCCGCGCAGCTTGCCGTTGACCCGGTGGCAGGTGCCGTCTTCGGGATAGAACTTGATCTTGACGAGATCGGGATTGCCCTCCGAACGGGTCTCGGCGAACAGGTGCGGTTCCAGTTCGCCGAACACGCGGCTGAGATTGACCTGCATGTCCTCGTCGCAGTCGCCGTCGCGGAACAGGACGACGCCCTTGTCGATCCACAAATCGTACAGCGACTGGCGGACCTGCTGGTCTTCAAGCTGCTCGCGCCTGAGCCCGTTGACCATCGCCCCGAACGGGATGCGGGCATCGAGCGGCGATACCTCGTAGGCCTTTGCCGTGGTCGCCATGCGGTTCTCTCCAGTCCGTCTGCGGCTGCTATCTGCCTTTGACGCGATTAATAACACACGCCATGGTCATTACGCCAGCCACGGCATATGAAGCATGTCAAACGGGAGAGCGAGTCCATGGCGGGAGACGTCACAGCGGAAATCCTGGCCGCCGAACAGCGCCGCTGCGCCGCCATGTGCGCCAACGATCCGGCGGGCCTCGACGCCATCCTCGACGAGCGGCTGCATTTCAGCCACGCCACCGGGGTGGTCGACGACAAGCCCACTTTCCTCGCTAAGATGGCCGCGGGACGCATCCAGTATGCCGGCATCGCCTGGTCGGAAGAGAAGGTGACCGAGCTGGCGAGCGATGCGGCGCTGCTCACCGGGCGGATGAACACCGACGTCAGGGTCGAGGGCCAGGCCAAGGTGCTAAGGAACAGGGTCATCACCGTCTGGTCGAAAGCCGATGGCGCTTGGCGCATGGTTGCCTTCCAGTCGACGCCGCTGAAGGACTGAAGGCCCGTGCATCCGCGCATCTCGATCAACACGCTCAGCTTTGCGCCCGGCTCGCTCGGGGGCCAGATCGATACCGTCGCGCGGCTGGGCTGCCGGGCGGTGAGCCCCGACCTGATGCAAGTCGAGGACCATGGCGTCGCCGAAACCGCACGCCACATCGCCGACGCCGGGCTGGAAGTGGCGACGCTGACGCACCGCGCCTTCGGTTTCGCCACGCCGGAGGAGATGGCCGAGGCGCGCTCAAGGCTGGAGCGAACCATCGGCATCGCTGGCGAAATCGGCGCGCAGACGATCATCATGACCACCGGTGGGCGCGGCGCTCTGACCTGGGCCGAGGCAGCGGACCGGTTTGCAGAGGCGATTGCGCCGTGTATCGCCAGTGCCGCAGCCGCCGGGATCCGGCTCGGCATCGAGCCGACATCGCATCTCTATGCCGACGCCTCGATCGTCCACAGGCTGGCCGACACGGTGACCGTCGCGCGCCAGGCCGGCATCACCGTCATTCCCGACATTTTCGCCTGCTGGGTCGATGCTGATATCGAGCAGGCGATCGTCGAGGCCGGTCCGTCGATCTCGCTGATTCAGATCAGCGACTATGTCTATGGCGATCGCGGGTTGCCCTGCCGAGCGGTTCCGGGCGATGGCGCGATTCCTTTCGAGCGGCTGGTGCCGGCTTTCGAAAACGCCGGTTTCACAGGCTATTACGACCTCGAAATCATTGGGCCGAGAATGCAGTCCGAAGGCCAGGAACAGGGCTTGCGCCGCGCTGCCGACCACATCGCCGCCTGCATCGAAGGGAGTTCGCAATGACCGAAGTGACCATCGCCTATGACGCCGGCAACTATCTTGGCGAAACGCCGATCTGGTCGGCGGACGAACAGGCGCTGTGGTGGGTCAACTGCGAGCAACCGCCCGAAATCCACCGCTGGTCGCCCGAGACGGGCGAGCACCGCAAGTGGGAGTTTGCCAAGCGCGTCGGCGGTTTCGTGCACAAGGATGGTGGCGGGCTGCTCGTGGCGCTCGCCGACGGGCTCTACGATTTCGATCCCGAGAGCGGCGCGTTGGACCTGCGCGTGCCTTCGCCGCTGCCCGAGCATGTCAAGCTGCATGAATGCCATTGCGACCGGCAGGGCCGCTTCTGGATCGGTTCCTACGACCATCATTTTCCGGCCGACCGCGAAGCGAAAGGCGGGGCCTATTTCCGGCTCGACGGCGACACGCTGACGCCGGTTATCGCGAATGTCTCGGTGGCGAATGGTCTCGCCTTCAGCCCTGACGGGCGAACGATGTATTGCGCGCACGCGGCGACCCGTTCGATCCACGCCTACGATCTCGATCCGGCGACCGGCGATCTTTCGAACCAGCGGGTGTTTCTGCAGCTTCTCGACGGCGAGGGCTTTCCGGACGGGGCGACGGTCGATGCCGAAGGCGGCTACTGGCTCGCCAATGTCGCCGCGGGGCGCCTGCGCCGCTACCTGCCCGATGGCACGCTTGACCGCATCGTCGAACTGCCTTTCACCAACCCGACCAAGCCGGCCTTCGGCGGCAAGGACCTGAAGACGCTCTACGTCACCTCGACCAATCTGCAGATGGCGGCGTTCAAGGCGCCCAGCGCGCCCAACGGCCCCGTCTACCAACTGAGTCCCGGCGTCTGCGGCGTGCCGGAAGTGCCGTTCAAGGGGTGAGCCGGAACGAAATAGCATTCGTCTGTTGCAATAATCCGGCCCCTGCTTAGTAGGAAGGCAAGCGGGCAAGATCAGGCTTACGGGAGAGTGGTGCATGTTCCTCGCGCCGGAAGGCGATGAAGTCGAGATTGCGGATGCCGCATCTGCCTTCCTGGCGGACGCGCTCCCGATTGCGCGGCTGCATGGGACGCATGCTCCCGACATGGATGCGGATCTGCGCGCCCGGCTGGGCGCAATGGGCTGGTTCGCGCTGGCCGTGCCAGAGGATCGCGGCGGCAGCGGGCTCTCGGCGGTCGAGCATGCGCTGTTCTTCCGTGAAATCGGGCGGCAGTGCGGTCCGGTCGATGTGCTTGCCCAGGCGCTGGCGGCGAAGCTGTGCGGTTCGGACGAGCGCCGTGCAGCGATCATCGCCGGTGAGACCGGTGTTGCGCTGCTGGTTGGCGATGGTGGCGTCAGCCGCGTGCTGGGTTCGCCGGAAGCGGAGTTCGGACTTCTGGTGACGCCGGAATGGGCCAGCCTGCATACCCTGACCGGCATGGACCGGGATGAACGCCCCGCGCTCGATCTCGCCAATTCCCTGTCCGTTGTCGGCACCCTGCCCGAACCGCTGGAAACTTCCGACACTCCGGACCTCTGGCATATCGGCCAGATCGGCACCGCGGCCATGCTGATCGGCATGGGCGAGGCCGCGCTCGACCTGATCGTCGAATACGCCAAGGTACGCGAGACATTCGGGCGCCCCATCGGTACCTATCAGGCGGTTCGCCACACCTGTGCGGACATGGCGGTGCGGCTGGAGGCTGCGCGCGCGCAGCTGTGGTATGCGGCAACGGCGGCCAAGGAAGGCCGCGCCGACGCGCCCGTCCATATCGACGCCGCCAAGCACCTCGCCAACGAGACGGCGATGCAATGCGTCGACGCCAATATCCAGCTCCACGGCGGAATTGGCGTCACCGACGAGCACGACGCACATCTGCTGCTGAAGCACACCATGCTGCTCACCCGTCTGTTCGGATCGAAGCGAGCGCTGCTCAAGGACCTGCTTCACGCCGGGGTGGAGGACTGAGATGGACCTCCAGTATTCCGAAGAGGATATTGCCTTCCGCGCCCGCGCCCGTGAATGGCTGCGCGCCAATGTGCCCGACGAGCGCCGCCCGGCCCACGGCAAGGCGTCCGCACAATTCGACCGCGACTGGCAGAAAAAGCTCTTCGAACATGGCTGGGCGGGTGTCGCCTGGCCCAAGGAATATGGCGGGCTCGGCCTGACGGGCCTGCAGCAGGTGATCTGGTACGAGGAACTCGCCCGCAACAACGCGCCCCATCACCTCAACACCACCTATGTTGCGATGATGCATGCCGGCCCGACGCTGATCGCGCGCGGTACCGAAGAGCAGAAGAACTGTCACCTGCCGAAGATCCTCTCGGGCGAGTCGATCTGGTGCCAGGGCTTTTCCGAGCCCAATGCCGGCTCCGACCTCGCCGCGCTCAAATGCAAGGGCACCGTCGATGGCGATCACATCGTCGTCAACGGCGCCAAGATGTGGACCACCGACGCGCAGCACGCCGACTTCCAGGAGCTGGTGATCCGCACCGATCCCGAATCGCAGCGCCACAAGGGGCTGACCTGGGTGATTTGCGACATGAGCCTGCCCGGTATCGACATCCGCCCGATCCGCACCATGCTGATGGACGAGCATGTCAACATGGTGTTCTACGACGACGTGCGCATACCCATCCCCAACGTCGTCGGCGAGGTGGGCGGCGGCTGGTCGACAGCGCTAGCGACGCTGTCCTTCGAACGCGGGCTTGGCTTCATCGCCGACCAGCTCGAGCTCTATGAGCGCGTCAACAAGGCGATCGAGCTTGCCGGCCGCACGCGGCTGGAAGACGGCAAGCTCGCTATCGAGGACGACGGCATCGCCCAGCGCCTCGCCTCGCTCAAGGCCGATACGCTGGCGATCCGCGCGATGACACTGGCCGATATCGCCGAGACCGACCGCAGCGGCATGCCCGGCCCCAAGGGCTCGATGATGAAGCTGATGGTGACGACCACCCACAAGGCACTCAGCCAACTGGTCGGCGAGATCATGGGCTGGAGCTTCATGGAATTCGACGGCGACCGTTCGACCAATCCCTGGATCCACGAATATCTGTGGAGCTGGGTGTTCTCGATTTCGGGCGGCACCAACGAAATCCAGCGCGAGATCACGGCAGACAGGGTTCTGGGGCTGCCCAAAGCGAGGTGAACATTATGGACAGACCTCTCAGGATCGGCATCGCCGGGGCTCATCCGGAGCGCGCCTGGGCCAAGGACGCGCATGTCCCCGCGCTCGCCGCGATCCCAAGCCTCGAAATCCACGCAGTCTCGGCGCGCGAACAGCAGTTCGCCGATGCCGCCGCGCATGTCTTTGGGGCCGCCAAGGCCTATGGTGACACGCTGGCGATGGTGCGCGATCCCGAAATCGACATCGTCGCGGTGACCTGCAAGGTGCCCGAACATCGCGCCATCGTGCTGGCAGCGCTCGACGCCGGCAAGCACCTGTTCTGCGAATGGCCGCTGGGCCGCGATTACGCCGAGGCGCTGGAGATGACCGAGGCCGCCGAGAAGGCGGGCGTCCATGCCGCTGTCGGCCTGCAGGGCGGAAACGCTCTCGGCGTGCGGCATGCAGGCTCGCTGGTGCGCGATGGCGCCATCGGCCGCCCGATGAACCTGCGCGTCGTTTCCTCGACAGCCGGCTGGGGGCCGGTCGCTCCGCCCTTCCATGCTTATCTCCAGGACAAGCGGAACGGCGCGACGCTCGCCACCATCGGCGGCGGTCATACGCTGGCGGCGGTGGAAGCCGTGGTCGGCCCTTACAAGCGCGTTGCGGCACGCAACACCATTCTGCGCGACCGCGTGCAGATCGTCGACAGCGACGAGTTCGTGGAACGGACGTGTCCCGACCATATGCTGATCATTGGCGAGCACGAGAATGGCTGCGTCTCCAGCGTCGAGATCGTCGGCGGGGTTAGTGCGCCGCTGGTCTTCGAGCTGCGCGGTGATAGCGGCAACCTCGAGATCACCGGCAACCATCCGGGCGGTTACCAGTGCGGCGGGCTGTTCGTCGCGACCTCTGAGGACACCCCATCGCAGCCTGAGCCGTTACACCCCGAACTGACAGGCGCGGCGATCAACGTCGCGCAGATCTACGAGCAGCTCGAAGCCGACATTCGCACCGGCAGCCGCACCGTCCCTGATTTCCGCATGGCCCTGCGACTGACGAAGCTGCTCGACACGATCGACGCCGCATCCGAACAGGGCCGTACGCTGGACGTCATTTACTGACCCGCCGCTAGTGGCAGGAGAGACAGAAAATGGAATGGATCACCCGGACCGATCCCAGCGGCTTTTCGACGCGCTGGTGCGAGGAGATGGCCGCACGCTGGTTTGCAGAAGGACACTGGAAGAACGAGACGCTGGTCGATGCCGCGCGCCGCATGCTCGTGGCGGACCCCGACCGCACCTACCAGATCGAGGGCGACCGCAGCATGACGCGAGGCGAGGTCTGGGACCAGTCGCTGTGCCTCGCCGGGTTCTTCCTGTTGCGCGGGCTCAGGCCTGGCGATGTCATCTCCTTCCAGATCCCCAATTGGTCTGAAGCCGCCGTGATCGCGCTCGCCGCGCGCATGTGCGGGCTGGTCATCAACCCGATCCCGCCGATCTATCGCGAGGCGGAGCTCAGCTACATCCTCGCTGACTGCCGCTCGAAGCTGATCTTCGTGCCCGGCATGTTCCGCAAGTGCGACCACACGGCGATGCTGCAGGGCCTGCGCGGCAAGCTGCCGGAGCTGAAAGACATCGTCACGGTGCGCGAGCAAGGCGAGCTTACGTTCGATGCGATCATGCAGGGCGCTCGCGTGGAAGAGGCGGCGCTGCCCGCGGTCGACCCCGCGTCTGTGGTCATCGCCATGTACACCTCGGGCACCACCGGACGCCCCAAGGCGGTGCTGCACACCCACCTTACCTATGGCCACCGCGTCAATGCCATGGTCGAGGCCTATGGCATGGGCGAGAGCGATGTCGTCTTCATGCCTTCGCCCGTCACCCATATCACCGGTGCGATCTGGGCATTCGACATGCCATGGCTTGCGGGTAACATCAGCCTGCTGATGGACGTGTGGTCGCCGGCCGAAGGCGTCGACATCATCGAGAAGCATGGCGCCACCGTTTGCGGCGGGGCGACGCCGTTCCTGCAGCAGCTGCTCGACACGTCCGCGAGCACGCCCGAGAAGCTCGCCACCCTGCGGCTGTTCTTCTGCGGCGGCACCACCGTCTCGCCCGAACTGATCTACCGGGCGGCGCAGCAGTTTCCCGATGCGCTGTTCTACCGCGCCTATGGCTCGACCGAGATGCTGACGGCAACGCTCGGTCATACCGACAAGAAGGACGCCAGATACGGCGCGGAAACCGACGGCAAGATCGTCTATCCGGTCGAGATGCGCATCGTTGATGCGGTGACGGACGAACCGGTCGCCGAAGGCGAGGAAGGCGAAATCCTGATGCGCGGGCCGGGTCTGTTCGCGGGCTATATCTCGCAGGAGGACAACGAGGGCAGCTTCCTGCCCGACGGCTTCTTCCGCATGGGCGACCTCGGCCGACAGGTGTTCGGCGACTATCTCGTCATCACCGGCCGCAAGAAGGACATCATCATCCGCTCGGGCGAGAATATCAGCCCCAAGGAAGTGGAAGATGTGCTGTTCGGCCATCCCGCCATCGCCGAAGTGGCGATCGTCGCCATGCCGAGCGCGGCGACCGGAGAGAAGGGTTGCGCCTTCGTCATCCCGCGCGAAGGCAGGACCATCGACATGGCCGAGATTCAGCGCTTCCTGTCGGAAGCAGGGCTGGCGAAACAGAAATTCCCCGAACATCTCGTGCTGGTCGACGATCTGCCGCGGGTGCCCTCGGGCAAGGTGCGCAAGGATGTGCTGCGCGATGATGCGAAGCGGATCGCCGAGGGGGAATAGCAAATCCTCTCCCATCGGGAGAGGAGTAACACTCAAGCCCGCCCCATCGCGACCTTCACGCCATAGGTCCCGCCGCCGTCGACCAGCAGGTCGGTGCCGGAAATGAAGCTGGCGTCGTCGCTGGCGAGGAACCGCGCGGCGAGCGCGATGTCGTTGGCAGTGCCCAGCCTGCCTGCGGGCGTGGCATCCGCCAGTTCCTGCGCGCCGCCGGTGTTGGCGAGTTCGCTGCGGCCCATGAAGGTATCGATCATGCCCGGCGAAATGCTGGCGATGCGGCAGCCCTTGGGGCCCCAGTCCTGCGAGCGGCGCTGCACCATGGTGTGGATCGCGCGCTTGCTCAAAGTATAACTGATGCCGCCCATTCCGCCCGGTGAATTGGCGCCACCCATGCCCATCATCGCCTGCTCGATGGCGCCCATGAAGCTGTCTGCCAGCGGGTTTTCGAGGATGGCGTCGATTTCGGCCACCGGCGGCATCATGTGCCCCGCAGATGACGCGATCAGCACGGCGACCGAGCCGGGAACCAGCGCGGGCTCCAACGCGTTCATCAGCAATTCGCTGGCGACGAGGTTGACCTGCATGATCGCCTTCCAGTCGGCCATCGACGGTGACAGGCCGGCGGTGTGCACCACCGCAAAGGGAGCTCCGCCCGCCGACACATCTGCGACCAGCGTCGCGATCAGCGCAGGGTCGGAAAGATCGCCTGCGTGATCGACGACATTGTAGCTATCGGTTCGCAATTCCTCGGCGAAGGCGCCCAGCCGCTCTGCCGAAACATCGGTAAGCACGAGGTCGTCGGTCGCGCCGAACAGGCGGGCCGCGGCGCGGCCCATGCCGCCGGCTGCGCCGGTGATGAGGACCTTGCGGCGTGGAACAATAGCCATGTTTCAAATCTCCTTGATTGAATTGTGTCAGCGCCAGGAAAAGCCGCCATCGACGGGCAGTTCTGTACCGGTCGTGAAGCCCGAATCCTCGCAGGAAAAGAACAGCGCGGCGTTGGCGACGTCGCTGACCTCGCCGGCGCGCTTCAGCGCGACACGGCTCTTTGCGAGTTCGAGATGTTCGGGATTTTCCCAGGCGTAGCGCGTCATCTCGGTGATGACAAAGCCGGGACAGATCGAATTGGCGCGGATGCCGGGGCCGAGGTCGAAGCCCAGACACTTGGTGAACATCGCCAGGCCCGCCTTGCTCGCCGAATAGCCGCTGGTTCCCGCCATCGGCATCATCGCGCTGACCGATGCGATATTGACGATTGTCGCCTTGCCGGCGGCCTGCAGGTGCGGCAGCGCAGCCTTCACGACGTTGAACGGGCCGGTGAGGTTGACCGCGATCATCCGGTCCCAGCTTTCCGGCTCCAGTTCCGCGATATGCGTCATGTCGAGAATCCCGGCCGCGTTGACCACGCCATCCAGTCCGCCCAGTGTCTCGCCGGCCGCCGCCACGACTGCATTCACCTCGATCCGGTCGGACACGTTGCAGGCAAACGCGGCCTGACCAAGGTCCTCGCCGGCCAGCTTCACGCCGTCTTCGTTCACATCCAGCAGCGCCAGCGCCGCGCCTTCGGCGGCGAACAGCCGTGCGATCTCCCGCCCCATGCCGCTTGCAGCGCCCGTGATCAGAATCTTGCGCCCATCCAGCTTGCCGGCCAAGTCTCTCTCCCGTGTCAGCCGTGTGCCAGCGCACTTCAGCCAAGACACTTGCAAAGGCAAGCACAATCCTGTTTCGAAGCCTCTGCGTCTGAGGGAGGATGGAGAGGTATGGCCACGCAGACAAGCGCGCTGCCCGGTGAAGCGGATGTCGAGCGCCAGTATGGTGGTTATGCCTGGTATGCGCTGTTCGTCCTGATCCTGGCTTACACCGTCTCCTTCATCGACCGGCAGGCGCTGACGCTGATGGTCGACCCGATCCGCGCGTCGCTCGGCATTACCGATACCCAGCTCAGCCTGCTGCACGGTTTTGCATTCGCGATCTTCTATTCGATCATGGGCATTCCCATCGGCCGGCTGGTCGACCAGCGCAAGCGGACCTGGATCATCGCGACCGGCATCGTCGTTTGGAGCCTGATGACGGCGGCCTGCGGGCTGGCGCGAAACTTCCTGCAGATGTTCCTCGCTCGCGTCGGCGTGGGCGTGGGTGAGGCGGCACTGTCGCCCGGCGCCTATTCGCTGATCGCCGACTATTTCCCCAAGCGCCGCCTGCCGCTCGCACTCAGCATCTACACCAGTGCCGCCTATGCCGGCTCCGGCCTTGCGATCATGATCGGCGGCACCATCATCGCGCTGATGCCGGCGATGACGCTGCCCGTTGTCGGCCACCTCGAGCCCTGGCAGGCGGTGTTCATCGCCATCGGCCTGCCGGGCCTACTGGTCGCGCTTGCCGTGCTGTTCCTGAGGGAGCCCGTGCGGACCAGTATGCGGGCCGGGGACCATCCCGGCATCGGCGACCTGCTGCGCCATATTGGCCGCAACAAGGGCGCCTACCTTCTGACAATGGTGGGATATTCGATCAGCGGAATGCTGTGGAACGGTGCCCTTGCCTGGTTCCCGACATACCTGATGCGCGGTTTCGGCTGGAGCCCTTCGGATGTCGGGCTCTATTACGGGCTGACGCTGTTCGTGTGTGGTACCGCCGGCATCCTCACCGGCGGTGCGCTCGGCTCGCGGATGCGGGCGCGGGGAATGGAAGACGCGAATATCGTCATTGGCCTGATCGCGCTGGCTCTGGCCGTACCGTTCGGCGTCGCCGGGATGATGGCACCCACCGGTGCCATGACCGTCGCCGGGATCGGCCTGTTCCTCTTCGCCACCTGCATGCCCTGGGGCTGCGCTGCGGCATCGATGCAGGAGATCACGCCCAACCAGATGCGCGGGCAGATTTCGGCGATCTACCTGTTCGGTCTCAATTTCATCGGGCTTGCCTTCGGGCCGACGCTGGTGGCGTTCTTTACCGACAGTGTTTTTCGCGACGATTCTGCTGTCGGCATGTCGATCCTTGCGGTGATCCTGATTGCGGCGCCGGTATCGGCGATCGTACTGATGCTTGCCCGCCGCCCTTATCGTGAGGCGCTCGGACGAATCGATTTTTAGGGACGGGAGTTTTTCGCATTGGCATCGGCGGCTTCAGGTGCAACCATGGCGGTAAGGCGGCTGAGGGCCGCACGCTCGAATCAACGGGAGAAGACGAAGATGGCCGATTACATGATGCTCGTAACCAGCAGCGCGGTCGAAGGCCGCGACGACGATTACAACACCTGGTACGACAACCAGCACATCCACGACGTCTGCGCCACCAACGGCATCGGCGAAGGCCAGCGCTGGGACGCGATGCCGGAAGTCTCGCCGAATGCACCGCCGACGGCCTATATCGCGACCTACGAGATCACCGCAGACAATCCGCAGGACGCGCTCGCCGAAATGATGCGTCGTGCCGAGGCCGGCGAAATGCCGATGACCGACGCCATCGACCTCGCGAGCGCGCAGATCTGGGTCTACAAGAAGCACTGACGCAGGCTCCCGGGCCGAGAACATGTGGCCCTCTCCCCTTGAGGGGAGAGGATACGAAGGCTTGGGACCGAAACGGCCTAGGCGCAGTTGGAGAGGGGGTTCCGCCCCTCGAATGTGTGCAAACCCCTCTCCAAGCGCCGCTAGCTCCTCTGGAGCAAGCGGCGCTATCCTCTCCCCTCTGGGGGAGAGGGCGCTGAGACCTCCCACACCAGCGGCAGGCGCGGGATCATCACCGCGGCGCCTGCCTTGCATTCCAGCACGGCGCCTTCCTTGATAGCGAAGTCCGGGATACGGAGGAGCCATTCTTCCAGGAAGATGCGGATTTCCGCGCGCGCCAGCATCGAGCCGAGACAGTAATGCGGCCCAGCGCCGAAGGTCGCGTGGGCGGCCTCGCGGTGACGTATCCGGTGGAAATCGACTTCGAGCGAGTCCGTTCCGTCCGAAGGAAAGTTTGCGAGCGGCAGCGGGCAAACGACGAGGTCGCCTTGCTTCATCTCCACTCCTCCGAGGACCGTGTCGCAATCCACCTCGCGCGTGGAATTGACCATCGCCATGCGCCGGAGGAATTCCTCGATCGCCTCGGTCATGATTGCCGGATTCTCGATCAGCTCGCGCCGGTGCGCCGGGCTTATCGCCAGGAAGCGTGTGATGTAGGTCAGCTCCGCCGCCACGGTATCGAGCCCGGCCAGCATCAGCACCGACATCAGCCCCTGCAGCTCGTCGTCCCGTAGGGGGCGACCATCGATCTCGGCAAGCGCCAGGCTGCTGACGAGGTCGTCCCCCGGATTGGCGCGGCGCTCGGCGACCTTGGCCATGGTATATTCGGCGAGGTCGGCGAAGCCCTGCATCCGGGTCTCTGGCACATCGGGGCGGATGATGCGGTCGACGGTCGCCATGATCACGCCCCAGTCCGACGACGGCAGGTCGAGCATCCCCATGAAGATCGCGATCGGCATATGCTGCGCGAAATCGGCGACGAATTCGCAAGCTCCTTTTGGCGCCAGTTCCTCGATGATGCCAATGCATAACTCGCGTGCGCTCGCTTCGAGTTTGCGGACCATGGCCGGCGTCATCGCCGGTGCGATCAGGCGACGGTACTTCACATGGTCGGGTGGATCGATCATCAGCGGGATAATCGGCGGGTCCGGATTCGCGGATTTGGGTACGCGCATCGATCGGCTGGAGAATCGCCCTGCGTCTTCGAGAATTTCGCGGATCAGGCCATCGTTGGTCGCCACCCAGTGTCCGCCGTTGCGCTGCGTCCAGAACAGCTGGGGCACACCCGATTCGCGCAGCCGCAGCATCGCCGCCGCATAGTCCCCGTCAGCCGCGTCGACGGTGAAGACGTCATGGTCGACGACCAGATGGGGTGGCACATGGTCCGGCAGATCAGTCCGGCTTTCATACAGCACGGTTGCATCCCCTCGCGAAACTGCCGAAACAATGCAGCATCCGCGATGCATTGAAAAGGCAGCTGGAGCGATGAGCAATTCCCCGGAGCGCATACCGGTCATCGTCGGCGTTGGCGAGGTCAACGACCGCCCTGACGACTCCGAAGACGGGCTCGATTCGGCGGGGCTGATGGCCGCTGCACTCGCCCGCGCCGACAAGGATGCCGGGGGCGGCTGGATCGCGGATTGCGATGTGCTGCATGTCATCCCGCAGATATCATGGGATATGGATGTGCCTGTCGCGCTGGCCGGCCTGACGGGTATCGATCTCGCGAAGATCGCCGAGGCGCCGATCGCATCGGGCGATTCGCCGGTGCGGCTGCTGAACGACGCTGCCAACGCCATCGGCGAGGGCAGAGCGAAAGTGGTGGCGATCACCGGCGGCGAGGCATTGCGAACAGCGGCACGGCGAAAGGCTGGCAAGGGTGGCACCATCTTCACCAAGTCGCTCGAACTTGCGACGGACCTGAGGCGCAAATACGGGCTCATCAATCCCGGCGAGATCTACCCGCTCTACGAAAATGCGCTCCGCCCCGCACTCGGCCAGAGCCTTGCGGAGGGGCAGGCCGAATCGGCGCTGATCTGGTCGAAGATGTCGGAAGTTGCGGAGAGCGCGGAAGGCGCGTGGCTCAAGATGCCCCTAAACCCTGGCGAAATCGCAGAGGTAAGCGCGTCGAACCGGCCCATCGCCTTTCCCTATTCC
>CAYPFE010000005.1:0-21964 GCA_964409895.1 uncultured Novosphingobium sp. | reverse complement strand
GGATGCGCGTGCGAACGAAGTGCTCGACGAGGTATTCGACCTGTTTGTGGCGCTCGACGCCAATGACGAGCAGCTCGACTTCCCGGTGCTCTATGCTTCCGGCCGCGGCGGCTTTGCGAGCGAGGACCCCGAAGCGCGCGACGGCAACCTTGAACCGCTGTTCCAGGTGATCGTCGATCACGTCGGCGCTCCCGATCTCGACCCGGACGGCGATTTCGCCATGCTCGCCACGCTGCTCGACCGCGACAATTTCGTCGGCCGCATCCTCACCGGCCGCATCGAGAGTGGCCGCCTCGAAGTGGGCATGCCGATCAAGGCGCTGGACCTGTATGGCAATCAGGTCGAAGCCGGCCGCGCGACCAAGGTTTTCGCGTTTCATGGTCTGGAGCGCGTTCCCGTGCTCCACGCCCAGGCAGGCGACATCGTCGCCATTGCGGGCCTCGAAAAGGCGAGCGTTGCCGACACGCTGTGCGATCCTGCCGTGAGCGCTCCGATCGCCGCCCAGCCGATCGACCCGCCGACGCTTTCCATGCGTTTTTCGGTCAACGACAGCCCGCTGGCTGGCCGCGAGGGCGAGAAAGTCACCAGCCGCATGATCCGCGACCGGCTGCTGCGCGAAGCCGAGACCAATGTTGCCATCCGCGTCACCGAAAGCGCGGACAAGGACAGCTTCGAAGTCGCTGGCCGCGGCGAGTTGCAGCTCGGCGTGCTGATCGAAACGATGCGCCGCGAGGGCTTCGAGCTCGGCATCTCACGCCCGCGCGTGCTTTACGGCACGGACGAGGCCGGTAAGCGTACCGAACCCTACGAAACCGTCGTCATCGATGTCGATGACGAATTCAGCGGCACGGTCGTCGATAAGATGCAACGCCGCAAGGCGGAGCTCGCCGAGATGCGGCCCTCCGGCATGGGCAAGACCCGCATAAGCTTCTCCGCGCCGAGCCGGGGCCTGATCGGCTATCATGGCGAGTTCCTTTCCGACACGCGCGGCACCGGGGTGATCAACCGGCTTTTCGAGAAATACGGCCCGCACAAGGGCGCGATCGAAGGCCGCATCAACGGCGTGCTGATTTCGAACTGCGCCGGTGAATCGGTCGCCTATGCGCTGAATGCGCTGGAAGAGCGAGGCGAGCTGTTCATCCGTCCTCAGGACAAGGTCTACGAAGGCATGGTGATCGGTGAAAACGCCAAGCCCGAGGATCTTGAGGTCAACCCACTCAAGTCCAAGCAGCTCACCAACTTTCGCTCGTCGGGCAAGGATGACGCGATCCGCCTGACCCCGCCGCGCCAGATGAGTCTGGAACAGGCCATCGCCTATATCGACGACGACGAGATGGTCGAAGTGACGCCTAAGTCGATCCGGCTGAGGAAAGCGATCCTCTGCCCGCATGAGCGCAAGAAGGCGGCGCGGAGGGCGGAAGCGGCCTAGGCCTTCTTCGAATAGCGCCAGCTGTAAATGACAGGCGCAAGCCCGGCGGCGAGCGTTGCAGCAACAATGAAGGCGGTGCGCAATCCTGCGTAGGCCGGCACGGCCAGCGCCAGCACTATGACCAGCGCGCCTGCCGTAATCATGCAGCGGCCGGCGAAGCGATGGGTAGCGATCCAGTTGTCGGTATTCGCCAGAGTCCGCGGAAGGCGCACTCCGACAACCAGTCCGGGGCGCGTCTTGGGCAGGACATTGCCGGTAACGATAAACAGCACGCCAAGTGCGAGTTCGACCGCCATCAACGACAGGTTCCAGCCAAATGCGGGCGCGACGATCATCAGTTGCACCACGCCGAACAGCACCAGCATCGCGGGCCAGATCACGCGGATCGCGATTCCCGAGCGCTTTTCGCCGTCGACTTCGGGCTCGAAATGTGTGGCGGCGCCCAGGATCGCCGCCGTTGCCAGCACGGTCAGCGGCATCACCCATATGGCCAGATGCGCCGGCATCCAGCCATCCGCCTCGCCGCTAATCCCCCAGTGAATTGGCAGCGCCTGACCTTCTGGCAGAACGCCAAGCGCCGCGAATCCGGCCGTGATCATCGCCAGCATCGCGCCTGCTGTCGTCACCGCCATCTTGCGCATCGGGTTCATGACACTTCCTTCCTTTCGGGCTCCGCCGCCATTCCGGGCAGCACCACGCCGACCCGGTTCATAAATCCCAGCACCGCATCCTCCAGCACCGACAGGTTCACCGTGTAGGTGATGGTGCCATGGCGGCTTTCGCCCTGGATCAGCCCCGCGGCCTTGAGCTTGGCGAAATGCCCGGACATCGTCGGCTTCGAGACATCGAAATGACCGGCCAAATCTCCGGCAGTCATCCCGCCGGTTTTCAGCAGCTCCAGCACCTCGCGGCGAATCGGATGGGACAAGGCGTCAAAAATTTCATTCATAGGTAATTAGCGAATTAGCTAACATATTAATTTTGTCAAGAGAGAATGGCCGAAGTCCGCGCATCACTGGCTGGAAATTCATTTTCATTCTAAGAACCCTGAACGGTTTCTGCACACACCATCCCGAGTACGTTCAGCTTAGTTCCTCTAAACATGAACACATCGGACGACAGGCGATTCGGACAATGGAGTTCCGGCCTAACCCGTCCCCCGGAGTTGCAGCCATGAACATCCTCAGGAAAGCCATCGTCGCCACCACTCTCGCAGCGACCGCTCTCGTCACCACGCCGGCCATGGCCGAGCACCGAGACGGACGCGGCGGCGACACTGCTGCGATTGCCGTCGGCGCAGGTATCGTCGGCATCGCGCTGGGCGCGATCATCGCGTCGGGCAACAAGCGCGACCGCTGGGACGACCGCTACTATGTCCGCGACGGCTGGTATTACGATGACGGCTATTACTACAACCGCAAGGGCCACCGTCACAGCCGCCACGACTGGGAACGCCGCTACGGCCATGGCTATGGCTACGACGGCTATCGCGGCCATCGCGGCAAGCAATGGAACCGCGGACACCGTGGCTATCGCGACGGCTGGGACCGCCACGACCGCCGCCGCGGACACGGCGACCGTTACTGGAACCGCCGCGGTTACTGAGCCCCTTACCCCTAGGCCGGTGCCCTCTCCCTCCCGGCCAAACCTGCGCCCGGTCTCACGAAGGCCGGGCGCTTTTTTGATCCTGGCATAAGCGCGAATATCTCTGCGCTTCAGGTAAACAGCTTTGCGAGCGTGTCGACGCCCGGCGCCGGGCCCCATTTGTGATCGAACGGCCAGTCGATGAAGCCCGCCGAAGCCATGGTACCGCCGTCGACATGCAGCGTAATGCCAGTGATCGAACGGGTCAGGTCGCTCACCAGCATCAGCACCGCATTGGCGAGGTCTTCCTGGCTGGGCGGCTCCTTCTGCGGGATATACATCGCCATGCCCGCCGCACGAGCCTCCTCCGGCAGGGCGAAATACTTCTCCATGAATTCCGGGCTCGCGGAGGAGAAGCTGGTGCGCGAAGGCGTGGTGTCGGGCGCGATCGTGTTGACGCGGATCCCTTCCTGGGCAAGCTCGACGGCGATTGCCCGGGTGAAGTTGGTGGTCGCCGCCTTGGCGCCGGCATAGACCGAATAGGAGGCCGCCCCCCGGTGCGCCTCGATGGTGGTAAAGCTGATGATCGAGCCGCCCCTACCACCTTTGCGGATCATCGGCACGACGCGGCGCACGGCATCGAGGATATAGCCGTAGTTGAGACGGATTTCGGACGCGTTCTGCTCGCGGCTGGTTTCGGTGAAGGGCAGGCTCTTCACCCCGCCCGCGACATTGACCAGGAAATCGGCGTCTCCGAACGCTGCTTCCACCTTGTCGAAGAAGGCATCGAGCGCCGCCTCGTCGCGCACGTCTGCCAGCATCGAGAGGTGCTGCACGCCCCGCGCCGCCAGTTCCTCGGCCAAAGGCGCAACCGCCTCCTCATCGAAATCGCAGGCGGCAACCGCGATGCCGGCATCGGCGAGCGCAAGCGAGATGGCGCGCCCGATCCCGTGCGCGCCGCCGACGACGATCGCCTTGCGGCCCTTCAGGGCGGCATGTGCTTCAAGCAGTCCCATGGTCTGTCTTCCCTACGCAGCGACGCCCTGCGCCTTGCGCCACTCGGGCAGCGCGTGTTTGATGTGCGGCAGCACCTTGTTGGTGAACAGTTCGAGGCTCTTCCAGCCGATCTCGGGATCGAGCCCGCCGATCAGCGGCTGGAGCCCGATCGGACCTTGCTTGCCGATCTCGATCGCATCCTCCGGTGTGCAGACATTGGTGATGCCCGCCGCCTTGATCTTCTCGATGGTATCGAGCCCGTGGAGCGGTGAGGTCGAAGTTTTGGGGTCGGAACTCCACTTGGCGTAGCCCTGCATGTAGTGGAGGATATGCGGGCCGATCTCGTCCCAGCCGCGCTCGGGATCATCAGTGACATAGACCGCGCCCGCCCCGCGAATGAACTTGCCTGGCTTCTTCCCTAGTTTCTCGCATTCCTTGAGATAGTGCGGGATGATCGAATCGTTCATCGGCCACATCGACAGGCCGAAACGCGCCGCACGCCGTGCAGACGCAGGCGAACCGCCGCCGCCGTACACGATTTCTCGAGGATCGCGGGTCGGCAGGGGCCGCACGAACACTTCGCGGCCGTTCGCCATGAAGCGCTCGCCGGACAGCGCGCGCAGGATCAGGTCGAAGCCCTCTTCCATGATCTGTGCGCGGTCGCTCAGCTTCACGCCAAAAGCGTCGAACTCGGTCGGCGAATAGCCGCCTGCCAGCACCGTGTAGATCCGTCCACCGCTGACGACATCGGCAAAGGCGATCTGCTCGGCGACTTCGACCGGATTGTGGAACGGCAGGATCACCGCGCCCATGACGATGCCGAGATTGGTGGTACGCGTCGCCACCGCCGTGCCCATCAGGAAGGGGGTGGACAGGTAACCGTCCTCGCTCTGGTGGTGCTCCTGATATGTGACGCTGTCGATGCCATGCTTGTCGGCATAGACCGCCATTTCGATCGCCTCGCTGGTGATCTGCGATGCGGTGACGCCGAATTGCTCGGGCGCGCGCAGGTCAAAGGCCATCGATGTGTGGAACAGGTCGTGCTCGGTGAATCTGGACATGGCAATTCTCTCCCGTGTTAACTTGTAGCAAGCGCGCCGCCGTCGACCGGCAGCAATATTCCCGTGATATAGTCCGCAGCCGCCGAAGCGAGGAAAATCGCCGCGCCCGCTATCTCATGCGGCTGGCCGGAGCGGCCAAGCGGCATGCGTGCCTTGATCGCCAGCTGCATCTGATCTGTCGCGAGGTTCTCGTTACCCACGGTGAGAAAGCCGCCCGGCAGGATCGCGTTGACGGTGATGCCCATCGGTCCGAGTTCCGCGCAGAGCGCCTTTGTCATCGCATGCATGCCGCCCTTGACGATGATGTAGGCGGCATCGCCCCGCCGCCCGCGCTCGCCGCCGACCGATCCCATGTTGATGATTCGGCCATAGCCGGATTCCTCCATGTGCGGCGCGACGAGCCTGGACAGGGTGAAGGCCGAGACGAGGTCGACGTCGAGCATGTGGCGCAGCTCGTCGCCGCCGATCTTTTCCAGCGGTTCGCGCATGCGGATGCCGACATTGTTGACGAGGATGTCGAGACGGCCGCTCTTGGCGGCAATGCTCTCGATTGCTCCGGCGGCAGCCGCCTCGTCGGATACGTCGAACAGCGCGGGTAGAACCGTTAGCCCCTCCGCAGCGAGGCTGTCGAGCGCAGCCTGCAACCGCCCCTCATGCGTGCCGTTCACATAGACTGTCGCGCCGGCTTGCGCATATCCCTTGGCTATCTCGTAGCCGAGATTGCGCGCCGAGCCGGTGACCAGCGCGACGCGGCCGTCGAGGCGGAAATCCGCCGCCATTGCCGGCTCAGATACCGAAGCGGCGCTTGATCGCGCGGTAGCGGGTGAGGAGTTCGGCGCTGCGTTCCGCCGGGCTCATCATCGCCGTGTCCGCCGGCAGGTGGTTCATGAGCTCCGCGCGCTTGACCAGCTTCGTCCGGAAGGTAGCCGGGTTCTGGCTCATCAGGTTACGATAGCCGAGATTGCCGTCCGAGAAGCCTTGTGTGTCGAGCCAGTTGTGCACGCCGGGATCGTCATGGGCGATCACGAAGCGCACGACATCGTCGCTGTCGACCTTCGTCCGCGCCGGGGCGAAGCTGGTCGAACGGTAGAGATAGTCCATCGATTCGACAAAGAAGGCGTTCATCCCGAACAGCCAGAAACCGTCGTGATTGTCCATCTCGACGATCAGCGCCTCGTCGGGTTTGAGCGACCAGATGAGGTTGGCCGCCATGCGCCCGCGTTTGGCGTCGTCGGCGGTGTTGGCGGACTTGTCGGCCGGAAACTCGTTGGGATTGTCGGGATCGACGACACCGCCCGACGTCGCCCAGCTGTGTTCCGGCCAGTCATTCATGAAGCCGGTTACGAACCGGCCCGCCCAGTCGAAGGCCTCGGCCATGCGGGCAGGCGACGGCATCGGGCGAGGAGAATCCATGCCGACACGCTCGATGGAGAGCGTTGTCGGAGTTTCGTCCCATGCGTCATAGGCTTCGCGGATGAACAGCTTGCGGCTGCCAGGCGTTGTCGGAAGCCAGTTTTCGCTCCGTTCCTCGCCGCCAATATAGAGTTCGAAATTGCCGTCAGCGTCGGCCTTGATCTGGTGGCCCAGGATGTTCGCCTCGGGGATGTCGCCGAAGGGTTCGTGCAGCGGAGCGAAATCGGTGCCGGGTATCTTGTCGGGCTTGGGCCCCTGCACGGTGACGTTGAACCAGCGGGCTGTGCCGCGCATGCCGGTGATCCTGTACGTGTGCTCGCCCGAAATCCACACCTGGCGATAGGTGAAGTCCGAGACATCTCCGCCCAGCTTCATCAGCGGGTGCGTGAAGTAATGGATCATCGGATAGGCCGGATCGGCGGTTTCCAGCGCCAGCGGAAACGCCTGTCCGAGGTTCTGCGTCAGGAAGCGGAAGCCATCCATGCGCATCAGGTCGCCGGTGGGATTGCTGTCCTTGAAGACCTGATCGCCAGCCGATTTGAGATTGTCGCAGAAGCGGTGCCAGGCCTCACCCAGCAGTTTGTCGGAGGCGCCGTCGCCGTATGCCATTTCCTCTCTCCTGTTCGCCTTCCTCTTCCGGGAAGGAAATTATGCGCCAAGCCGGTCCAGTATCTCCGACAGCGCTTCGGCGGAGCGCACCGCCGCAATCTTCGGCCCCTCGTCCATTATTCTGGGGCCGATCAGCTCCATGTCGAACACGCCCTTGTAACCGAGATCGAGAATGTCCGAGAGCAAAGCCTCGAGCGGCACCACCCCATCGCCGATCACCGCCCGGCCCGGCGTCGTGCGGTCGCCGTAGACATAGTCGCTGACCTGGACGAGCCCGGTGTTGGGCATGGCGCGGCGGAACTTGTCACGCAGGTTGCCTTCGAACCAGCAGGCCTGCAACTCGATGCAGACGCCGATCCCGGCGATTTCGGCCAGCCGGATGGTGTCGTCGAGCGTATGGGCGATATGCATGTCGGCGTTGAAGTTCGAGGCTGTCTCAACCAGCAGCTGCACACCCTTTTCCTCGGATGCCGCAAGGCAGGGCGCGACGATCTGCGCGAACTTCTGGGCCGCATCCTCCCATAGCAGCGAACCACGACCGCCTGAGACGAGATAGATCGCCTTGGCGCCCACTTGCGCCGCGACTTCGATCGCCCGGGAGAGCGCTTCGCTTTCCTCGGGCCCCGCGGCTTCGAGACTGGAACCCATAGCGATCGGGTGGTTGACGATGGCGCAATGCGCCTTGCCGTCCTTCATGGCTTCGACCGCGCCTTCGGCATCGCCGGGCAGAAACAGCATCGGCGTGACCAGCGTCATGTGCGGGATGCCGGCTTCGTTGCACCAGGCGACGAAATCCGCAGTCGGCGTATCCATGAAAGCCACCTGGTGGAGGCAAACGCGCTTGTGGATTGTCATTTTCTTTCCTCGATAGGCACGTCGAAGCGTTCGCGGAAAGGCCGGAACTCCTCGTTCAGTTCCTCGATGTCAAAACCGGCGTCTGTGAGCAGAGTCTTGGAATATTCGAACTTGCCGTGCCGGTCGCCCTTGTTGTTGGCAAGGTAGTCGCGCATCGCGTCCTCGGCCCTGTCCGTCAGCTCACGACCGGTGAACTCGTAATACTTGCGGATCGTACCGATCTGGTCGGAGACGAAATCCTTGTAGCGCACATGCAGGATGCGCTTGTCCTGGATGAACGGGTTGGACATCGTGTTCTGGATGCTCATGCGGATGCGTTCGACATGCATCTTCGCCTCGGCGATCATGTCGATCTCGCCGACAATGCCCATCATGATGTCGCGCATCATCGCCGTCGAGGACGCCGCCACCATGACGGGATCGCGGTGCAGGTAGACCAGCGTCGCATCGGGATAGGTGCCGAAGAATTCCTTGAGCCTGAAGCTGTGGAAACCCTTCAACGTCCAGTACTTCTTCTCGCGCTTGTACTGGAAACTCTGTAGCATCATCTTGTGGATGCGGTTCTGCGCGGCGTTGTCGGTCGGAAGGCCCATCGACAGGTTCTGCATCGGCACGCGCCACCATGCGGTGGGCGTCATCACCCGGAAGTCGAAGGCCCAGGTGCGCTCGTCCTCGGGCAGGCCCTCGCCCAGCATGTCGTTATAGGGATGGCAATAAAGCCACTTCCACATCTTGGTGTTGATCTCGCGCCATTCCTCGTCGCACAGCGCGATGCGCGGATCGGTACCGCTGACAGTGCCGGGCGGCGGCGATGGGTGCATCACTTCCCAGAATTTCAGCGCCCGCCCGTCGGGATCGACCGCCATTAGCGCATGCATCAGCGTCGTGCCCGAGCGCGGCTCGCCGGTTGCGAACATCGGGTGATCGATCACTTCCTCGGCGAGAGGATAGAGCTTGAAGTCGTTGAAGAACTTCAGCCGGTCGGTGAGCAGCCACATACAGTTGATGTCCGCGGCCCTGCGGCCGTCTGCATTCATCGGGATCGAATTGATGTGGTCGATCGCCAGTCCGAAGCGGTGCTCGAAGCTGTCGTCTCCCCAATCGTCGAGCCCGGTCTCCTCCTTGGCCCGGGTGAGCAGGCCTTGCGCGTCCAGATCCACTGCGGCCATGCTCAGACGCCCTTGCACAGGAGAGCGATCTCGTCCTCGCACTCGCGGACCTTGAGCGCGCTTGTGGCGGCGAACTTGGCGCCGCCCATGGCGCCATATTCCATCAGCTTGTAGGTCTTGGCGCCGGCGTCGATGAAGCCCTTGATCTTGGCCGCAACCTGCCTGGGGGTGCCGACCGGGAAGATCGCCTTGATCGCGTCGGTGTCGAGTTCGTCGCAGAATTTGAGGATGCGCTCGCGCGTTAGCACGGCGGGGTCGAGATCGTGAATGCCGCGCCAGTTCGGCCCCATCGGATGCTCGAAGCCGAACTCGCGCAGGTCCTGCGCGGTCTGCATCAGGATGATCGACTTGACCATCGGCTGGCGCAGCATTTCCTCAGTCTCGCCCTCGTCGCCGATCAGGCAGATCTGGGTGAGGGCGCCGGTGAAGTGAGACATGTCGCGGCCCACCGCATCGCCGGCATCAAGGATCACCTGGAGCTTTTCATTAAAAGCCTCGGGCGTATAGGTCCCGGCCGGATACCAGCCGTCGGCCTCGCGCCCCGTGATGCCGAGCATGCGCGGACCTATCGCACCGGTCCAGATCTGCGGGGGCTTGTTGTCATAGAATTCGGTGTCGAGCCTGGCATGCTCCAGCTTGTAGAACTGGCCTTCAAAATCGACGAGCCCGTCCGAATGCCACAAGAGCTTGATGACCTTGATCGCTTCCTCGAAGCGGCTGACCGGCTTTTCGAAGCTGAAGCCATAGGGGTGCGTGTTCTCGAGCTCACCCGAACCGAGGCCGAGGATAAAGCGGCCTTTCGAAAGGTGATCGATGGTCAGCGCTGTTTGCGCCAGCATCACCGGGTGGCGGCGGATGGTATCGACCACACACATCGCGATCGGCACATTCTTCGTGAGCACCGCAGCGGCGGCGGCCACCGCCATGCCGTCCAGGTGACGGTGCGGGCTGTGCGATGTCTTCGCGAGGTCTGTGAATTCCTCGGTCCAGATCGAATCCGGCCAGAAGCTGACATAGTGATCGGGAATCCAGATCGAGTGGTAGCGGCCGGAATCGTATTCCTCGACCATATCGATACCGAGCGGCAGGGTGGATCGCAGGAATGCTGAGGGTTTGACGGTCATTCGAATTCCTCTCCATTGGGCGGGCCTCGCACCCGCTGTTCACATGTTCAGTCTGGCGAAGCTTTGCGCGATTCGCCAGCCTCTTAGCGCAAATTCGAATTGGGGGTGGCAAACCACCGGTGCCAGCGGCTATGCGAATCGCCGATCCGAGACAACGGGAGAAGGAAGATTTTCATGAAATCGACCCGGCTACTTGCGACCGCTGCCGCAGCCGCCTTGATCGGCCCGATGGCCTCTGCTGCCCAGGACCGCAGCGTCCTGCCGGTGCCTCGCGCGCCGTTCGACGGGGAAATGACCGAGAACGTGATGGATGCGACTCCCGGTTCGGAGCGCCCCGTGCAGGCGCCCGAAGGCGCGCCCAACGTGCTGATGTTCATGTCCGACGACGTCGGTTTCGCCATGACCAGCGCCTTTGGCGGTCCAGTGCCGACGCCGAATTTCGACAGGCTGGCGCGCGAGGGCCAGCGCTACAACCGGTTTCACTCAACCGGCATCTGCTCGCCCAGCCGGGCCGCATTGCTCACCGGGCGCAACCATCACAACGCCGGAGTCGGCTGGCTTTCGGACATGCCTTCGCCCTATCCGGGCTACAATAGCCGCATCCAGCCGGACACCGCGACCGTCGCGCAGATCCTGCGGTATAACGGCTACAACACGGCGATGTTCGGCAAGCATCACAACATCCCGGGCCACGAACGCAGCGAGGCGGGGCCGTTCGATGCCTGGCCGACCGGGATCGGTTTCGAATATTATTACGGCTTTCCCTACGGCGATTCGGACCAGTTCTCGCCCAACATGTATCGCGGCATCCAGCGCGTGCCGCAGGACGAGGCGCCCGGCAAGCTGGTCGACGAGCGGCTGGCCGACGACATCATCCGCTATGTCCACAACCAGAAGGCCGGCAACCCGGACAAGCCCTTCCTGATCTACCTCTCGCCGGGTTCGACCCACGCCCCGCACCAGGCGCCCAGGGACTATATCGAGCGCTTCAAGGGCCAGTTCGACCAGGGCTGGGACAAGATGCGCGAGGAGACATTCAAGCGCCAGCTGGCCATGGGCATCATCCCCAAGGGCACCAGGCTGACGCCAAGGCCCGGGCAGATCCCGGCCTGGGATTCGCTGACGCCTGACCAGAAGAAGTTCCACGCCCGCGCGATGGAAGTCGCCGCCGCACAGATGGCGTTCCAGGACGAGCAGTTCGGCCGAATCATGGACGAACTCGAACGCATGGGCGAGCTCGACAACACGCTGATGGCCGTGGTGCTGGGCGACAACGGCGCCAGCGGCGAGAACGGGCCGAGGGGCTCGCTCAACGAGCTCCACGGCATCCATGGCTTCGAGGAACGCGACGAGTGGCGCCACTCGATGATGGACGAGCAGGGCGGCCCCAACACCTACCAGAACTATTCGGTCGCCTGGGCCTGGGCGATGAACACACCGCTGCGCTGGGTAAAACAGTATGCCTCCTTTCTGGGCGGCGTGCGCCAGGGCACGATCATTTCCTATCCGGGCCATGTGAAGAACCCGGGCGCGATCTGTTCGCAGTTTGGCCATGTAAACGATATCGTTCCAACCGTGCTAGAGGCCGCGAAGGTACCGGTACCCGACATGGTGCTGGGCACCAGGCAGAAGCCTATGGACGGGCAGAGCCTGCTGGCGAGCCTCGACACCTGCGATGCGGACAAGCCGCGCACGCAATATTTCGAAATCACCGGCAAGCAGGGCCTTTGGCACAACGGCTGGTTCCTTTCCGGAGAGGATGGCCGCGATTCCTGGACCAATATCGGGCCGGGCGGGACGAGGCCCGACGTCAAGTGGACGCTCTACGAGCTTAACAAGGACTTCTCGCAGGCGAATGATCTGTCGGCGAAAATGCCCGAGAAGACGCAGGAGATGATCGGGCTGTTCAAGCAGGAAGCGCGCAAGAACAACGTCTTTCCAATCGAGCACCGCTTCGGCCAGGCGCGCGCAGACATGATGCGCTACGGCGGCGGCCGCAAGCATGCCGATTACTGGGGCAAGGACGTCAGCGTCCCGGCGCTCGGCGGCACCTCCTATATGGCGGCGCGGCCGTTCACGGTGGAGGCCGAACTGGAGCTCGACAGCGCGAGCGCCTCGGGCGCGGTGGTCGCCATCGGCAGCCGCTTCGGCGGCTGGAGCCTCTATCTCGACGAGGGGCGGCCAGCCTTCGTCTGGGCCAAGTCGGTCGATCCACAGGACATTTCCAGCGGCATGGCGGCAAACGCTCTGCCTGAAGGCAAGTCGAAGCTGAGGCTGCGCTTCGACACCAAGATGCCGGGTGGACCCGCTACGGTAACGCTCAGCAGCGGCGGCAGCGAACTCGCGAAAATCGAGGTGCCGAACAACGTCATGATGTTCGCGGGCGGCGGCGAGCTGCTCGATATCGGACGCGACACTGGCGTGCCGGTGACAGACTACAAGACGCCGCATGGCGCGATTGAGGGCGACATCCCGTATGTCCGCGTCGATTTCGACTGAGGCCCTGGCGACGGGCGACGCGCCGCCGGGGATGATCCACATTCCCGGCGGAAACTTCGCCATGGGTTCCGACAAGGGCTACCCGGAGGAAGCGCCGGTGCGCCAGGTCAGCGTCGACTCCTTCTGGATCGACGAGACGCCTGTCACCAACGCGCAGTTCGCGCAATTCGTCGAAGCGACCGACCACGTCACCTTCGCCGAAATCGCGCCCGACCCGAAGGACTACCCCGGCATGCCGCCGGAGATGGCGCAGGCCGGCTCGCTGGTGTTCGAGAAGACCGCCGGCCCGGTCGACCTTACATCGGGCCAGGTGCCCTGGTGGCACTTCCGCTTTGGCGCCAACTGGCGCCAGCCGCTCGGGCCGGGCAGCTCCATCGCAGGGATCGAGGATCACCCGGTCGTCCATGTCGCGGTCAGCGATGCCGAAGCCTATGCTGGATGGGCCGGAAAGGCGCTCCCCACGGAGGCAGAGCACGAGTTCGCCGCGCGAGGGGGCCTGGAGGGCTGCGAATATGCCTGGGGGCACGAACTGGCACCCGATGGCGCAATGCTCGCCAACTACTGGCAGGGCCGCTTCCCCTATGCCAACACCGAGGAGGACGGCTGGCTGCGAACGTCCCCGGTCAGGTCCTATCCGGCCAACGGCTATGGCCTATTCGACATGATCGGCAATGTCTGGGAATGGACCGCGGACTGGTACGCCCAGCCCAAGGTCGAGAAGAAGGCCCGCGGCTCCTGCTGCATTCCCGCTAACCCGCGTGGCGGCACGCGCGGCGGCTCGATCGACAAAGGCGACCCGGCGAAGATGCCGCGCCGGGTACTGAAAGGCGGCTCGCATCTGTGCGCCGACGATTACTGCAAGCGCTATCGCCCGGCGGCGCGCTATCCCGAACCGGTCGACACGACCACCTGCCATGTCGGCTTTCGCTGCGTGATCCGCGGCTGACGCGATTGCGCCACTCGCGGCAATTGCCTAACCCTGCGTCAAACACCGACAGCGGGAGAAGGGCGAATGTTCAAGCAGATCTGTTTCTTCAGGAAACACCCCGACATGACGTCCGAGGAATTCCTCGACTATTACGAGAACCAGCATTCGCAGCTCGCAGCGAAAATGGGCCGCAAGCGCACCATCGACAAGGCGGTGCGTTATGTCAGGCGTTACCTTGTTCCCGAACTCAATCCCGTGACCTGCGAAGCGCACGATCCCGGTTACGACTGCATCATGGAAATCTGGTGGAACAGTAAGGAAGACTTCGAGGAGGCGCGCAACATCATGCAGAACGAGCCAGGCAGGCTCGACGCGGTAATGGCCGACGAGAAGAACCTGTTCGCGACCCATTCCAATCCGGTGTGTTCGGTGATCGAATATGATTCACCGATGGGCCCGAACGGCGAGGCGACGCATGTCGACCTGCGGTACGAGGGCTAGCGGAGCTCCCCGTTGATCACGGCATGAACTGCCCGCCGTCGCAATGCAGCGTCTGCCCGGTGATGAAGCATTCAGGGCTCGCCAGATAGACCGCCAGCGCGCCGACATCCTCATAGCATTCGGCGAAGCGCTTCAATGCGAGCGCGTCCTCGTATTTCGGCAGTTCCTCGGGATATTGCTCGAAGAAGCTCATAAAGCTCTCGCTTTTCGCGCCGGGACAGATGGTGTTGACCTTGATCCCATAGCGCCCCCAGTCACGCGCAGCGACGCGCGAAACGCCGCGGATGGCTTCCTTGGTGGCGGCATAGGCAGCCGTGTTCTCCGATCCGTTGGTGCCCATGATCGAGCCCATGTTGATGATCGCCCCGCCCTGCTTCTTCAGCCCCTCGAAGCATTCCTGCATGAAGTAGATTGTGCCGAACAGGCCCGAATCGATCACCGATTCGAGCATCTCGTCGGTTTGCTGGTCGAGTGGTGCATGGGTAGGCGCGGACTGTGCGTTGTTGACGACGATGTCGATCCGTCCAAATGCATCGAGTGCGGCAGCCGCCGCTTCGGCAGCCGACTTTCGTTCGCTGACATTGCCTTCAACCGCGACAACCTCGACACCCTTGGCGCGCAGCTGCTCGGCCTTGCCGTCGAGCTTTGCCTTGACGCGGCCCGTCAGCACCAGATTTGCGCCCTCGTCGGCAAAGGCCTGTGCGATGCCGAAACCCACACCCTGCCCGCCACCGGTGACGATCGCCACCATTCCATCGAGTTTGCCCATATTGTCCTCTCCTCGTTCCAGTTTGCGGCGAATCCTATTGACTGTGAGGCCCGCGCGCAATCGCTCTTTCAGATGTTAACCTTGCCCAAAGCTCGCTGCAGTACGGTGGATGCGCGAAACTCGGGAGAGGCAAGAAATGTCAGCAATCTCGCACGACCTGTTCCGGCGCATTTCCGATCGCGCCGGCGACCCGCGTCGCAGGACCTATATGGCAGCGGCTGAAGCCGATGCGGAATTCCTCGATTTCGCTCAACTCAAGGGCGACATGCGCGCGCACAGTGCGCCGGGCGCGATGGGGCTGCTCAACCTAGCCGATGCGCTCGAAGGCATGCTCGGCAAGCTCGGTGGTGCTGTCGCAATAGGGCCGGAGGGCCCGATCCGCCTTGGTGGCAAGGCACCTTCGCCTGACCTTTCAACGCCGCCCGATGCCGCGACAATCGAGCTGGCCGAGCGACAGATCGGCCGCAGGTTTCCGGAAGAACTGCGCCAACTCTACGCCATCAGTGACGGCGGGTTTGGACCAGGACAGGGCCTGTTCGCGATTGGCGAGTTGGCAAGGCGCTACCTTGAACTCACCACCGAACCCTTCGGGCCGCTGGGGCAGGAATGGCCGGCAAACCTGCTGCCGATCTGTGAAGACAGCCCGGCTCTGGTCTGCCTCGACTTCGAAACAGGTGTTGTCATCGTCTGGGACCCGGAGGAAATCGAGGACGAGGAAAGCGATGACGATTGGCAGCGCAGCTTTAGGCCCGAGCAAGAATCGCTCGCAGCGCTGATGGATGAATGGCTCATGGCGCCGACGTTTCAGGACATGTCCGCCAAGGTTGCCCAGGCCACAGCAGAACGATCCCTCGCCGCACAGACGAGCCCGGTGACCGGCTGGCCAATCCAGCTGGAGACCCCGAACAGCAGGTCGCAGCGGAAATCGAATTCCTCAGGAATTCCGATTCGCTGCGCAAAGATTTCGGCTTGCCCGAAACGGGGTGGGAAGATGAAATCCGCAGGCGCTACGGGCTCGATTGACCGCTATAATTTCCCGAATTTCGCTTCATAGGCGGCAGTGTCGCCGCTGGCGAGCAATCTGGCCTGTTCGACCCAACCGTCCTTTCTCGGCCGGCCGGCGAAAGCGCCTAGCTGAGCATCGATCTGGTCGATATCGTCCTTGCTCCAGCCGGCGATCTGCTCGAACCGAGTGACCCCCAGCGATTCCAGCAGCGTGACGAGCTTGGGCCCGACGCCCTTGATCCTGCCAAGATCGTCCGCAGGCCCGGAATCCGCGTCACGGGACGCCTGTTCCTCGACTTCGTCCTGCGCGGCCACGGCGACGATCTCGCCTACTCCAGCCATCGTTCCGCTCGCCGCCGGCGGCGTCAGATCGGCTGCAGGCGGCGTGACGATCAGCGCCTGGTTGCGCGAAGCGGGTGCGGCACCTTCGTCCAGTGCATCCGGGCGGCGCTCCCGCCTCCCCTCGATCGTCGATCCGTGGCGGAACAGCCACCACGCAACGGCAATACCGATCGCCAGGACGATGACGAATGCAAGCCAGTTGGCCTCGATCATTTGCAGCACAGTTCCATTACCCCCGATTCCAGATTGCCCAGCCAATAGCGAGGCCGAACGCATAGGTCAGCAGCAGCATTACGAGCATTTCCAACCACAGTGGCATGGTGCCTACTCCCTCCTCAGCCCGGGCCTGGCGTGTCGACCGGTGTCGTCTGCAGCGGCATGGTCATGACCACCGAGAATTCAATGCGGCGGTTGGCCGGATCGGTGGGATCAAGACCCTCCATCAGCTCTGCCGACCCGACACCGCTAGCCCGAAGTCCATCTGCCGGTATTCCCCTGCCAACCAGAGCCCAGCGGACCGCATTGGCACGCGCGATCGAAAGCGCGAGGTTCGCGACCTCGTCGCCATTGCCGTCGGTATGGCCGGTGATCGCAATGATGCTGCCGACGCAGGGCGACAGCGCTTCGGCCACTTCGTCGAGCACCTTGTTGCTCGCCCGGTCGATGCGGGCGCTGGCTTCACCAAAACGTATGGTGCGGACCCTGAGGATCGCCTCGACATCTTCCTGGCAGTGACCGGACGCCACTTCGCGTTCCCGCCCGTCGGTGCGACCGCCGCCTGCCCGGCCTCCCTTCCAGGACACCCCGCCGATACCCGGTACGCCGGCGATTGCCCTTGCCGAGTCTTCACGCGTCGCGGCGTCCAGGCCTTTGCCGCCGCTCAGCACCGGATGGCGCGTGAGCCAGCCCTGGCGGGTAACGAAATCGATTGCGATGTCTTTGCCGCCTGCCGCGTCCCGCGCTGCCATCGCTTCACTTTCAAGTCCGGCGATGAACTCCGGACCATGCGCCACGGTGCTGGCGAAGGCGAGCACCGCGCTGGCCGCAGCTCCGGCAAGGACTATGGTGAGGCGATAGGGATTCACGCAAGACGCGATAGCCGCCTAGCGGCTCGCGCTCAACGCCAAGAATCATCCTCCCTTGAGCGAACCGGCAACTCCGACCAGACGGACGAATTCCTGCCTCCAGAAATCGCGCTGATTTCCCGCGAGCCTGGCGATGTCGGCATAGTCGAAGCCGTTCAGCATTTCATCGCCACGCAGGGCCTGCCCGAATGCGGCAACCGCCGTGGCGAAAGCGAAGTCGCCCGAGGGCAGCGAACTGCGCGCGATCATGCTTGCCGGCACGGCCTTTTCGATCAGCCGCGACGTGTCGCCGTTCGGCAGCTTGTAGCGCAGTTTGACGAAAGCGAGTTCGCCGGATTTGGCCATGGCCGCATCGGGAAGCGGGTCATCATAGCGCCGGGGAGCGATCCAGCCCTTGAGCCCCGCCGGCACGATCTCGTAGATCGCGGTGACCTGGTGGCCGGCCCCGATATCGCCGGCATCGACCTCGTCGTTGTCGAAATCCTCCTCACGCAGCGCCCGGTTCTCATAACCAATCAGGCGGTACTGGCTGACCTGCGCGGGGTTGAACTCGACCTGGATCTTGACGTCCTTGGCGATGGTGAACAGCATGGATTCCATTTGTTCGACCAGCACCTTGCGAGCTTCGAGAGCGGTGTCGATATAGGCGTAGTTGCCGTTCCCGTGATCGGCGATCTGCTCCATCATCGCTTCGTTGTAATTGCCGGTGCCGAAGCCGAGCGTGGTCAGTGTGATGCCGTGATCGCGCTCGTTCTCGATCATCTCGATCAGCTGCTTGGTATCGGAGACGCCGACGTTGAAGTCGCCGTCGGTGGCGATGAGGATACGGTTGACGCCGCCGTCGATGAAATTGTCACGGGCGATGTTGTAGGCGAGCTTGAGCCCTGCCGCACCCGCAGTGGAGCCGCCTGCTTGCAACCGCTCGAGTGCTGCCTTGATCTTGCGCGGATCATTGGTCGGCTCCAGCACGAGACCGGCGGCACCCGCATAGACGACGATCGAGACCTTGTCCTGCCTGCCCAGCTCGTCGGCGAGACCGGCGAGCGCGGTCTTGACCAGCGGGAGCTTGTCCGGGCTCGACATCGAACCCGACACGTCCATCAAAAAGACGAGATTGGCAGGCGGCCTGCCGTCACGCGGCAGGTCGTAGCCCCTCAACCCGATCCGCAGCAGCCGCGTATCCGGATTCCACGGCGTAGCCGCAAGGTCCGTGGTGATCGAGAACGGCGTCGAACGATCGCCCGGCCGCGCATAATCGTAGCGGAAATAGTTGATCAGCTCCTCGGTCCGCACCGCATCGCGGGGCGGCGTCTGGCCTTGCGTGAGGAACCTTCGGGTATTGGCGTAGGCGCCGGTATCGACATCGACCGAGAAGGTCGAAACCGGCTCGGCCCGCGTCAAGTGGACCGGGCTGACTTCTTCACCCTCATAACGTTCGCGCCCCGGATCGGTGGCAACCATGACAGGCGGGACGCGGTAGCCCGGCACAGGAGCAACCATTTCGCGGGCGGGTGCGCCCAGCGCTCCATAGGCCTGGTTCGCGACCTTGGCGCTCATTGCCGGCGGCGGGGGAGGAGGAGGAGGGGGTGGCGGCGGTGCGGGGGTCTCGTATGACCTGTCTGACCGGCCCCGGGCATCGGCCAGCACCTTCGCTTCTTCATTCTTGCTGCCGGTGACTAGCACCTGGTCCTGCTGCTCGCCTGTTGAACCCAGCCGGCCGTCGTCCTTGGTGGCGGCGCATCCCGCCACGATTGCGATCATGCAGCTTGCCGCGAATAGTCTGGCCATGGTCATGGCTATCCCTCCAATACGGTTTTGTCCGTCCCGCCATAGGAGGCTCGATTCGCCGTGAACGTCGACTGAACGTGTTTTTCTAGCGGTAAACCGTTAGTTTGCGGCGCTTTTGCGGAAGAGCACGCGGTCCTCCGGACCGAATCCGCGAGTCCAGATCACCCAGCAGTAGATGCCGAGGATCGCCGGCACACCGAAGGCGAGTTCGGCCCATTCCGGCAGGTAACGAGTCGCCGCCCAGCCCAGCACGATCGCTGGCGCCGCAGCCCAGAACAGCGCCCATCGCCAGTTGTTGATCGGCTCTCCCAGCAGCCGCGAGAGCATCAGCGACTTGACGAGCGACGAGAAGGCAAGCGCCAGCATCAAGGCCATCGCGGCAGCGGCTGCCTGGTAGAATTCGTCCAAGCCAAGACGTCTCGCGAGCAGTATCCCTGCCACCGTCAGCATTGCCTGCAGCCCGATTGTCGCAATCGAAATGAACAGATTGCGCACTCTCGCGACATAGATCAGCGCCGCCTCGCTGACGACGGCAGTGGCGGCCACCACCTCGGCGGCGAGGAGGAACGCCAGCGCGCCGGTGCCGAAGACGAATTCCGGCCCGACCAGACCCATCACACCTTCTCCTGGAATGCCGAGCGCAAGCGCGATGCCGGCCTGCGCCGCAGTAATCCAGAACCCGACCTGGCAGACCTGCTTCGCAATGGCTGCGTAGTTCTTCTCCTTGAGGTTGCGGGTAATGACCGGACCCAGGATCGGCTCGAAGCTGGTCTTGAGTTTCTGCGGCAGGCTCGCGACCTGTTGCGCCACGTAATAGACCCCGACTGCTGCCGGAGCCGCGAAGAAACCAAGGATAAGAATATCGATCCTGCGGGTCCCCCATTCGATCGCATCTGCCACCGCCAGCGGCAGGCTGCGCAGTGTCATCCGTCCGATAATCGCGGGCCGTGGACGCCACGCCCTGGGTGGTCCGTAATCCATCAGGAACGGGATCAGCGCCGCCAGAAACGCGGCATAGATCGAGACGATATAGGCGACGGCAAGCCCGCTTTCGGGCGCAACAAAGATCATGACACCGGCCATGATCGAGATCGTCCACGGCTCCACAATCGCCCGCGCACGCACGGTCGCGGCAATATTGTAGCGATAGGCAAGCCCCGCCAGCCAGATCTCGGTGAGCGCCAGCGGCGGAATGGCGATCACCATCAGCCGGTCCAGCTCGGTGAAATGCCCGCTGGGAAACATAGGCGCAGGAAACAGCCAGAAGACCAGGGCAATCGCGCAGGAGGCCGCCAGCGCCACCAGCGCGCCGTCGGCGACTACATTGGCGGGATTGTCGTCCGATTCCGACAGCCGCTGGGCCAGCCCGCGCTTCTCTCCGAGCGTGCAGATCATCGCCGTCAGTTCGATCACCACCAGCGCGGAGGCGAATCGGCCAAGTGCCGCGGGCCCATAGGCATCGGCCCGCCCGGCGATGAACAGGAACGGCAGCCGCGCGGCCAGCCGCAGGAAGAAGCCCATGAGGTTGGTCCGCCCGCCCTTGGCGATGACGGCGATATCCTCGCCAGCGTCACGGCCCGCCATGCCGGGCTCGCTCAAGCGCCGGGCTCCTGCTCGGAACGCAGCGGCCGCGCCAACAGGTCGGAGACGACCGCATTTGCCGGCACGTCGCCCGCAAGCAGGCTGCACACCGCCTGGGTGATCGGCATGTCGATACCGTCCCGCACCGCAAGTTCGGCCAGCACCGGCGCGGTCGCGGCGCCCTCAGCGACACTGGTCTTGCCCGACAGGGCCTCCGCCGCACTCATTCCCTCGCCCAACGCCTTGCCGAGCGAGAAATTCCGGCTCGACGTCGAAGAACAGGTGAGAACCAGATCGCCAAGGCCACACAGGCCCGACAGCGTTTCCGCCCGCGCTCCCCGCGCAAGCCCAAAACGCAACATCTCGGCATAGCCTCGCGCAATCAGCGCGGCGCGCGCATTCTGTCCGAGCCCCAGCCCGTCGACGACGCCACAGGCGATCGCCAGCACATTCTTCACCGCCCCGCCGATTTCCGCGCCGACGACATCGTCCGAGTAGTAGGGCCTCAGCGCCGGGCGGGCGATGATCGGGGACAGCCGCCGCCACTGCGCATCCCCGCCAGAACAGGCGAGCGTGACTGCGGTGGGAAGCCCGTCGGCGACCTCATGCGCGAAGGTCGGGCCGGAAAGCACGGCGAGCTCCGCATCAGGTGCCGCATCCTCCGCAACGTCCGCCATCAGCCGACCCGTCCCGGCCTCGATGCCCTTGGCGCACAGCACCAGGTCTCGCCGGCCATCGGGCAGACCGGAGATCACCGCGCCAAGGAACTGCGCGGGTACAACCAGCAGAAGGGCGGAAAGCCCCGCCAGATCGGCAAGCTCGTTCGTGGCCCTCACACCTTCGGAAAGCCGCGCGCTCGGCAGGAACAGGCTGTTGGTTTGGCTGGTGTTGATTTCCTCGACCAATTCAGGCTCTCGCGCCCAGACCAGCACCTCGCTGCCGTCGCTCGCCAGCGACTGGGCAAGTGCGGTGCCCCATGCACCCGCGCCGACAACGCCGACCACTGGTGAGGTGGGCGCGCTCACGCCTTGACTCCCGCGCCACGCACCGCCTCGGCCTCCGGGTCGAGCGGCCAGCGCGGCCTGGCGACGAAGTCGAGTGGGTCCCGCTGGCCCAGTCGCAGCCGCTCAATACCCGCCCAGGCGATCATCGCCGCATTGTCGGTGCACAGACCCAGCGGCGGAGCAACGCAGCGCAGGCCCGCCTCTTCGGCCAGTTCCTCAAGT
>CAYPFE010000004.1:0-24590 GCA_964409895.1 uncultured Novosphingobium sp. | reverse complement strand
TCGACGAAACCGATTCCGGCCTCGACATCGACGCGCTGCGCATCGTCGGGCAAGGCATCAACGACATCATGAGGCGCCCTGATAAGAGCGTGCTCCTCATCACCCACTACCAGCGGCTGCTCGATTACGTGCAGCCGGATTACGTCCACGTCCTCGCCGGGGGCAGGATCGTGAAGACCGGCGGCCCGGAACTCGCGCACCTGCTCGAGGAGGAAGGCTACGAGGCGGTGACAGCGTGAACGACCTGGCCACCCTCCCGACCAACAGGCACGAGGATTTCCGTTATTCGGACCTCGACGCGCTGGCCGGTGTCTGGCCGGTCGCGCGTGAGGAGGTCGTCGTCGCGTCGGGGACGAGTGAGACAATGGAGGTCGTCGAAACGGGCGGCGGTGCGCTGGCGCGGCACCTGAACATCGCCATAGAAGCCGGCGGCGCGCTGGACCTGCGCATCCTGAATGCGGGGCCCACCTTCGGGCGCATCGCGCTGGATGTGACGCTGCAGAAGGGTGCGAGCTTCACACTGGGCGCCGCGCAATTGGCCGGATCGTCCGAAACGCTCGAAATCGTCACCGAAGTCACCCACGCCGAACCCGGCGCCAAGTCCAGCCAGACCATCCGTTCGGTGCTCGCTGGCCATGCGACTGGCACCTATCTCGGCCGGATCGCCTTGGCGCGCGGCGCGGACGGGACCGATGCGGAACAATCGGTGCGCGCCATGCTGCTCGACCGCACGGCGACGGCCAATGCCCGGCCCGAACTCGAGATTTTCGCCGACGACGTCAAGGCGGCGCATGGCTGCGCGGTGGGCGAGCTCGACGCCAACGGGCTGTTCTACCTGCAATCGCGCGGCCTGCCGCCGCCCGAGGCCAAGCGGCTGATGCTCCACGCCTTCGTGGCCGAGGCCTTCGCCGGCGCGCCGGGCGAGGAGGCGCTGTGCGAAGCCGCGCTTGCCCGGCTGGAGGCGCTGCTGTGACGACCGCGCTTGCCTATCCCGACCTGCGCGCCGATTTCCCCGGCCTCGATGGCTGGCATTATCTTGACACCGCCGCCACCGCGCAGAAGCCGCGGGCCGTGATCGACGCCTGCAGCCGGGCGATGGGCGAGGACTATGCGACGGTGCATCGCGGCGTCTATGCGCGCTCGGCGGAGATGACGCTGGCTTTCGAAGCGGCGCGGCGGCGGGTCGCGGAGTTCATCGGCGGAGATGAAAGCGAGATAGTCTTCACCCGCGGCGCGACGGAGGCGATCAACCTTGCTGCCCACAGCTGGGGCGGCACGCAGCTCAAGGCAGGCGACCGCGTCCTGCTTTCCACGCTCGAACATCATTCCAACATCGTCCCCTGGCAGCTGCTGCGGGATCGCATCGGCGTCGAGATCGACGTCTGCCCGCTTACCGCCGATGGTTGCATCGACCTCGATGCTGCCGAAGCGATGCTGACTCCCCGGCACAAGCTGGTCGCGCTGGCCCATGTTTCGAACGTGCTCGGGTCCGTTCTGGATGTGAAGCGCGCGGCCACCCTAGCGCATGATGTGGGCGCGAAGCTGCTGATCGACGGTTGCCAGGCTGCGCCGCGTCTGCGGCTCGACGTCAAGGCGCTCGATTGCGACTTCTACGTGTTCTCGGCTCACAAGCTCTACGGCCCCACCGGCATCGGCGCCCTGTGGGCGCGCGCGGACATCCTCGAGGCGATGCCGCCGTGGCACGGCGGCGGTGCGATGATCGACCGGGTGACTTTCGAGCAGACCACCTTTGCTCCACCGCCCCAGCGCTTCGAGGCAGGAACGCCCGCCATCGTCGAGGCGATCGGGCTGGCAGCGGCGATCGATTATGTCGAACAGGTCGGCCTCGATGCGATCCATGCCCATGAAGCGGCGCTTGTGCACCAGTTGCGCGCCGAGCTGCGCAAGTTGAATTCGGCCGCCCTGATCGGGCCGGAGGAATCCGCTGGTATCGTCAGTTTTGCGCTCGACGGCATCCATCCGCACGATCTCGGCACCATTCTCGACGAGGCCAATGGCGGGCATGGGCGGGTCGCGATCCGCGCCGGGCATCATTGCGCGCAGCCGCTGATGGATCACCTCGGCGTGCCCGCGACCGCAAGGGCGAGTTTCGGTCTTTACAGCAACGAAAGCGATATTGCCGCGCTGCTAGCCGGCATCGAACGAACCATGAGGATATTCCGATGACGGAGAAGGAGGAACGGCTGGTGCGCGACGATTACGGCCGCATGGTCCCCGCGCCGCAGAGCGAGACTGTCGAATCGGTCTCGACGCCGCCCCGTGCGAAGGTTGAGGATGCTGAAGCGCCAGCGGACAAGCTGGAACGCAAGCGGGATTATCTCGAAGGCTTCCTCGCCGAAAAGCCAGAGGGCGTTGCTGCCGGCGAACCGGGCGGCGATCTCTACGAATCCGTGATCGCCGCGCTCAAGGAGATCTTCGACCCCGAGATTCCGGTTAACATCTACGAACTTGGCCTGATCTACGCCGTCGATGTCGGCGAGGACGGCGGCGTGGTCGTGACCATGACGCTGACCACGCCGCATTGCCCCGTCGCCGAGTCTATGCCTGGCGAAGTCGAGATGCGGATCGCCTCGATCCCCGGCGTGCGCGATTGTGAAGTCAATCTCGTGTGGGATCCGCCGTGGGACATGGCGAAGATGAGCGACGAGGCGAAACTCGAACTGGGAATGCTGTGATGACTGACACCGGAACCACCACCCGCCAGCGCCCTGCCGCCGTCATCCTGACGCCTGCAGCCGAGGCGCGCGTTGCCGACCTGATGGCCAAGGCCCCCGAAGATGCGATCGGCGTCAAGCTGTCGACCCCGCGCCGGGGCTGTTCGGGCCTGGCCTATTCGGTGGATTACGTCAGCGAGGCCGATGCCTTCGACGAACGGATCGAAACGCCCGGCGGGAATTTCTTTATCGACGGCGCCAGCGTGCTTTACCTCGTCGGCTCCACGATGGACTGGCAGGAGGATGATTTCACCGCAGGCTTCGTCTTCGAGAACCCCAATGCGACCGGCAGCTGCGGTTGCGGGGAAAGCTTCACAGTCTAATCAACGGCAGGCCTCGCTCGCATGAAGGGCAGGCAAAGCTGGGCCAGCAGATTGGCGGCGCGCGCATCCTCGCCGTCGCCCAGCCCGTAACGCATCTCGCCGGCGGAAAAGGGGTCGGTATAGGTTCCGAACAGGCGATCCCAGATGATCAGCAGGACACCGTAGTTGCTGTCGGTCTGACTGCGGCGCGAGCTGTGGTGGACGCTGTGGTTTTCCGGTGTCGCGAAGATACAGCCCAGCGGCCGCGCCAGCCATTCGCGCCTGCGCATCGGGACATGCTGCCACAGCTGGTTCGCGAACATCAGCAACTCCGCAATCGCAAACGCCCAGATCGGCGGGGAGAACAGCAGCAGCAACGCACCGTAAGTGGCAAGCACGAGCAAGGTCTCGACCGGGTGATGGCGTAGGCCCGTTGTGATATCGAGCTGCGGATCGGTGTGGTGAACCTTGTGGAATCGCCAAAGCAGGGGCACGGCGTGTTCCAGACGGTGAAGCCAGTAGGCCAGGAATGTGCGCCCCAGGATCACGGCGGCTAGCACGATCCATCCCGGCAACTGCCATTTCCCAACCAGTGCGGGACCTGCCTCCGGGGCCATGATCGCGATGCCTGACAGGCTGATCGGAAGCGCCATCACGACCAAAATGTTGCTGAACTGCAGCCCGAAATTGGTGGCGAGCCGGTCCAGTCCCGTATTGGCCAGCCGGGTGCGGCTGCCGAAGATTAATTCGATGAGGCCGAGCACTGCAAAGATTGCGATGACCGCCACATTCCAGTTGGCATGGAGCCACTCGCCCAATTGATCGGCAGAACTCATCGTCCTCGTGTATCCTTGCCACCACGCATCAAGGGGTTATACTTAACTATAATTCGATTGGGAGACAGACTTGCGAATTGCGATCGTACTTTCCTTGGCATCAATTTCCTCGCCTGCCTTCGCGGGCAACGCGGTTCCGGGGCCCGACGCCGGCGTCGGCGTTGGCGCAATGGCCCTGATGGGTATCGGCTACGCCGTCCTGCGCAAAATGCGCCGCAACCGTTGAGGAGAGATATTGTGACCTTGAGAATTCTTGCAGCCGGCACACTCGCCGTTATGGCGTCGCCTGCCTGGGCCGGCGCCGCGGTGCCGGGCCCTGACGCTGGCGTCGGTCTCGGCGCCATGGCCTTGATGGGGATCGGCTACGCCGTGCTGCGCAAGTTCCGGCGCGGCAGATAGCGCCAAGTCTGGCTCAAGTCGCCTACGCGTGCAATCCATTTCCTGCCGCTTGCCGGAGGAACGCCGAGCGTCCGGGAAAACCGCAGGAGTTTGCATCATCCCATGATGCGCATCGCGCCGAACCGTAGCGAACTCTACGCCTTCGGCCTTGTTCTGGCGACGCTGAACGCCTTGTCGCAGCGCTCGGCAGTTTCGCTGGAAAAGCTCGGTCTCACAGGCTCGCTGTTCGACCTGTTCGGAATAAGCGTTATTTTCTGGTTCGCGCTCTACGCGTTGGTCAGGCTTGCTCTCGATGACGAAAAGGGCGCGCCACCCAGGCCAGGCGACTGGGCGGTTTTTGCCGGGCTGCTGTCGGCCTGCTTCATTCCGACCCACACAATCGCGGCAATCGCCCTGCTGGGCGCCTCGGCCTGGCTCTTCGCGACCACATCACCGGATGAGCAGGCCAGGCGCCTTGCTATCGTGGGACTGGGCCTGACCACGCCGCTTATCTGGGGGCCGGTGCTGTTGCGTCTTCTGGGCGAAGAGGTTCTCGCTGCAGACGCCTGGTTCGTGTCCCTGCTGTCGGGCTTGCCGCGCGAGGGAAACGTCATCCAGACGCCTGATGCGGACTTTGGCATCGTCATCAGCCAGGCCTGCTCGTCGCTTAGCAATATTTCGCAGGCTATCCTGCTGGTCGTCACCGTAACCCAGCTGTTCAGCCTGAGGCTCGAACGCAGAACGATTGGAATGGCGACAGCCGGGGTATGCGGCATGGTGCTGGTCAACGGCATTCGCCTGGCTGCGATCGGACTGTATCCCGAGCATTTCACTGTGCTGCACGATGGCCTCGGGAATGTCGTTTTCAGCTGGGTAAGCCTGCTCGTGCTGATGGCGATCGTCGGTTATGGGGTGGCCCGTGCACCGCGCGCTCGCGTTTAGCCTGGCGATGGGCGTGGCTTGCGCCGCCGCGCTGGGGCCCAAGCTGACCGCATTCGGCGAATCGGCTGTGCCGGATTCGGCAAGGCTGCATCGCGACCTTTCGACAATGCTCGAGAATTCTGGCTTCCGTGCCGGCTTGGCCGAACCGGGCATGGTCGCGGAACATGTCATTGCGCGGCGCGGCGACTGCCGGATAGCGGTCTCTGACGCCCAGGTCGGCGGCAGCGACATTGCCCGTTTTGGACAGAAGACCGAAAAGGTCGGCCCCACGCGTTTCCGCTATAATGGGTCCTGGTCTGATGGCCTGCCGCGATTGCGGCCCTATGTCGAGAACTCGGCCCAACACCACTTGTGGAAGCTGGGGATCGACTACGGATACCGTCCGGTGCTGATGATCGCGGCCAGCAAGGGTTGTAAGCTAGAGGAAATACCCTGGACCGACGTGCTGCTCTACCCGGTGGGTATCAGGAGCTTGCCAAAAGCAACGCCATTCAACGAGTGAAGCCGCTTTCCTCTGCGAGGAAGTCGAGCACCGCCTGATCGTATTCGTCGATGTGCCCGTTGGCGTCGAGCTGGCCTTCGAGCCACATCTGCTCGTTGGCGGTGACGTCCCTGGCGCTGGCGACTTCGCCGTCGAGATCGTTCCCTTCGGTCTCGCCGCTGAACGCCTTACCGATCGTCTGGTAGAAATTCTCGCTGATCGCTGCCTTGCCCATGCGGCCGAAGAAGCCGCCGATGGACGACGAATGGTCGTTCATGAAGGTGTCGAGTTCGGCGGCGCGATCGCTCGAAAGCGGCGCATGGCCGGCAAAGCCCATCAGGTAATTGCCGACGCCCTGAACGAACAGGCGCTTCCATTCGGGCGAATTCGCTGCGTCTGCCGTGCCGTCCTTGATCCGGTAAAGCAGTTCGGCCTCGCGGCGGCTGACAGCTGCGGGGCGCTCGCTGCCGCTGGCGAAGATAATGCGGCGCATCAGTCGTGCCTCGGCTTCGGTAACATTGCCGGCTTCGAGTGCGCCGCCGTCGCGCGTGGGTCCGACACCGGTCAGCACCGCGCGTTCGACCTGCTCCAGCGCATAATCGCGCAGCTTCTGCGGCACGGCCTGCGCGCGTTCGAACACGCGGACCAGCAATTCGAGTTCGGTGAGGCTGTCGGTTATGCCGTCATGGCTCACCCTGGCCATCAGCCAGTCGCCCTGGCCGTCGTCGACATAGCCCTTGGGCTCGACGCCGTTGACGATGAATTCGCCCAGCGCCTCGACGAAGAAATCGGACCATTCGGCGGTCGGTTCGTCGAGCAAGTCATTGACCGTAAAGATTGATTCGGCCTCGTCAGGCTGGATCTTGCCGTCGCACCAGCCGGCGCGGCGCAGCGCCAGGATTTCGTCTGCGGTAATCGCGCGATCGGCGGCCGCCTGCTCGGCGATTTGGCGAAAATGCATGCTCATTGCGTCTGGGCCCCTTATTTCCGGGCTTCCGGTTAGAGCAATAAGCTTAAATCCAAGTTACCTGCCCAATTCAGCGGTTCCTCAACGCCTTGACGCAGGCGACACGGTCGACATCTGCCGCATCTGACGCACGTCTGGCATCGACATGGGTGGCGATCGGCTCGGGTGACCGGGAAGTCGGGTAGAGATAGATGTCGAGCACACATGGTGCGCCGGTGAACTGCAACTTGCGGGCATCGCCCTCCCAGACATCGAGCCGGGCCGTGCCGAACTGGCGGAAAAGTTCGTTTCCCGTCACACCGATCACCCCTTCGAGGCCGGGAACCATCGTGATTTCAGGATCGCGCGGCGGTTTGGCGACCGGTTGGCGGATGGTTGATGGCGCTTTGATGGCGCTTTGAGGACCGGGGGGAGGGCCGGCGGGCGCGGAGGCGCAAGCCTGCAGTATCAGCGCCAGCGCGGCTGCCCAAACGATCGAGGTGGTCTGGCGGGAGAGGCGTGTCGTCATGACTGGCGCGCATCGCGCGGCGGCATGGCGCTGTCAATCCAGCCGGTCTTGCGGTGCGGCAGGCAGCAGGGTACTCGCGCCGAATCCCTTCCAGCCCGTAAATTCAGGACCATACGCATGCCCGATCCGACTTATGACGTTCTCGCCATCGGCAATGCGATCGTCGATGTCATCGCCCCCTGCGACGACGCGACGATCGAGACGCTTGGTATGGCGCGCGGCGGCATGATGCTGATCGACACCGACCGCGCGCGCGATCTCTATGATGCCATGGGTCCGGCGCGGGAGATTTCCGGCGGTTCGGCAGCCAACACGCTTGCCGGACTCGCGGCACTCGGCGCGAAATGCGCTTTCATCGGCCAGGTCGCCGACGACCAGCTCGGCGAGGTTTTCGCACATGATATCCGCGCCGCCGGGATCACCTTCGCCACGGAGCCGCGCGCGGGCGACCCACCAACCGCGCGATGCCTGATCTTCGTGACGCCGGACGGACAGCGCACGCTCAACACCTATCTCGGTGCTTCGCAGTTCCTGCCTGCCTCGGCGCTCGACGAAAGCGCGATCGCCGATGCCGCAGTCCTCTATCTGGAAGGCTATTTGTGGGATCCCGAAGAGCCGCGCGCGGCGATGAAGAAAGCGATTGCCGCTGCGAAGGGCGCTGGCCGCAAGGTTGCCTTCACCCTGTCCGACGGCTTCGTCATCGAGCGCCACGGCCAGGATTTCCGCGCGATGGTCGAGGCGGGCGAGATCGACATACTCTGCGCCAACGAGGCGGAACTGGCCGTGATGACCGGCGAGGGAGATTTCGAAACGGGCCTCCGGCAACTTGCTGCACAAGTCCCGGTTCTGGTGGTGACCCGCAGCGAAAAGGGCGCGGTTGCCGTTTCGGGCGGCGAACGGGCGGCAGTGCCCGCCGAGCCCATCGACCATGTCGTCGACACTACCGGAGCAGGCGACCTGTTCGCCGCCGGATTTCTCTTTGGCCATGTCCGGGGCCGGAGCCTGCGCGATTGCCTGCACATGGGAGCGATCTGCGCCCGCGAGATCATCTCGCACTACGGCGCAAGGCCGGAAGAGGACTTGCAGGCGCTCTTGGCCAGCAGGATGGGCTGACTCAGCCCCCGGCCTGGCGCTTCACTTCGCGCCAGCCGATGTCGCTCCGGCAAAAGCCCGTGGGGAAATCAATGCGCTCGACCGCTGCATAGGCTTTTGCTTGCGCTTCAGCGGCGTTCTTGCCCATGGCGGTGACATTGAGCACGCGGCCGCCGCTGGCGACGAGGCCGCCGTCCTCCGACAGCGCCGTACCTGCATGGAACACCTTTGCTCCGTCCTGCTCGGCCTCGGCGATGCCGCCTATGCTGCCACCCTTCTCGGGTGTGCCGGGATAACCATTAGCGGCCATTACCACGGTCAGCGCGGTATCGTTGGAGAATTTCGGCGGTTGCAGCTTGGCGAGACGGTTCTCCGCACAGGCGAGCAGGATTTCGGCGAGATCGCTCTCCAGCCGCTTCATCAGCACCTGGCATTCGGGATCGCCGAAGCGGCAGTTGTATTCGATGAGCTTTGGGCCGTCGCGGGTCAGCATCAGCCCGGCATAGAGCACGCCGCTGTAGGGCATGCCTTCGTCGGCGAGCTGGTGGACGGTCGGCGCGAAGATCTTCGAGACAACTTCGCCGCGCAAGAGCGGCGTCATCACCGGCGCGGGGCTGTAGGCGCCCATGCCGCCGGTGTTGGGCCCGGTATCGCCGTCACCGACGCGCTTGTGGTCCTGCGCGGTGCCGAAGGGCAGGATCGTCGAGCCGTCGGTGATCGCGAAATAGCTTGCCTCCTCGCCTTCGAGGAATTCCTCGATCACCGCCTCGGAACCGGCCTCACCAAACCGCCCGGCGAAGATTTCGCGGATTGCGGCTTCGGCCTCCTTACGCGTTGCAGCGACGGTCACGCCCTTGCCGGCGGCGAGCCCATCGGCCTTGACCACGACCGGAATGCCAAAGTCGTCGAGGGCGGCCATCGCCTTGGCTTCGCTGTCCGCGCGGACATAGCCGCCGGTGGGAATGCCGGCGCGCGCGCACAGGTCCTTGGTAAAGCCCTTGCTGCCTTCGAGTTGGGCCGCCGCTTTGCTCGGTCCGAATACGGAGATGCCCGCGCCGCGAAGCGAATCGGCCAGCCCGTCGACCAGTGGTGCTTCGGGGCCGACAACGACCAGGCTGATGCGTTCCTCGTCGCAGAATGCGATCACTGCGGCATGGTCTTCGGCATCCAGCCCGACGCATTCGCCGTGCTCGGCGATGCCCGGATTGCCGGGGGCTGCGAAGAGCTTTCCACAGGAGGGCGATTGCGCGAGCTTCCATGCCAGCGCATGTTCGCGTCCGCCCGATCCCAGGAGCAGGATATTCATGCCCAAACCCTCGCAATTCGATCATTCTGCGGATTCCGGTGATCCGCTGGGGGGGCTCGTAGCGAAGCAGAGCGCCGGGGACAACGCCGAGCCCCTTTCCATCAGCGAAATTTCGGCAATGCTGAAGCGAACGGTGGAGGATCGTTTCGGTTTCGTGCGGCTGCGCGGTGAGCTGTCGGGCGTCAAGCGCGCCGCCTCCGGACACCTCTATTGTTCGCTCAAGGACGAGAAGGCCGTGATCGACGGGGTGATGTGGAAGGGTTCGGCACAGCGCCTGGCCTTCCAGCCGGAGGACGGCATCGAGATAGTCGCCAGCGGCAAGCTCACGACCTACCCCGGCCGTTCCAAATACCAGATCGTCATCGAGCACATGGAAATCGCGGGCGAAGGCGCCCTGCTCGCCCTGCTCGAAAAGACCCGTGCCCGCCTTGCCGCCGAAGGGCTGTTCGACCGTGAACGCAAGCAGGCGCTGCCGTTCATGCCCCAGGTCATCGGCGTCGTGACGTCGCCCACCGGGGCGGTGATCCGCGACATATTGCACCGCCTTGCCGACCGTTTCCCGACGCATGTGCTGGTCTGGCCGGTGCTCGTGCAGGGCGAAGGCGCAGCCGCGCAGATCGCTGCTGCCGTGCGGGGCTTCTCGACCATTGGCGGGGGTGGTCCCGTGCCGCGTCCCGACCTCGTGATCGTCGCGCGTGGCGGCGGTTCGATCGAGGATCTATGGGCCTTCAACGAGGAAGCGGTGGTGCGCGCCATTGCGGAGAGCACGATCCCCGTCATTTCGGCTGTCGGGCATGAGACAGACACCACGCTAGCCGATTTCGCCGCCGACATGCGGGCGCCGACGCCGACTGCGGCTGCCGAAATAGCGGTGCCGGTGCGCGAGGACCAGCTGGCCCAGATTGGCGAGCTGGCCCTGCGCCAGCGCCGCTGCGCGTTGCGGCCGATTGCGCTCGGCCGCGAGCGGCTCGAAGCGCGGGCGCAACGCCTACCGAAACCCGAGGCGCTGCTGGCGCCTGCGGCCCAGCGGCTGGATGAACTGGGCGAACGGGCAGCGCGCGGCCTGCGGGACCGGACCTTCCGCGAGCGGGAGAAGCTGCACGCGGTATCGAAAGACCTGTCTTTGCCGCTGCTGAGGAACCGGGTTGCCAACAGCCGCGAACGGCTCGATCGCAGCGGGCTTTCCCGCCAGCTGCTCGACCGCCGTTTCCGGCAAGCCAGCGACAGGCTCGGCGCACTCGGCAGGCTCCTGCCGCAGCTGGATCCAGACGGGCCGCTGGAGCGCGGCTATGTGCGGGTGACCGATAGCGCCGGGCAAACACTCACGACGCGCGACGAAGCGGCACGCGAAGCGGCGCTGCTGCTCAGGTTCCGCGATGGCGAGCTGCCGGTCGCGGTGGGTGCGGCGAAGAGCCGCAAATCCGGGACCAAACCCGATTTGCCGCGACAAGGCGATTTGTTTTGAAAAGCTTGTCCTGCTAAAAGCGCTGGCATGCTGATGTCATCGCCTGATCGCCCCGCGACGCTGCGCTATGGACCCAACGGCTTTCGCGTGATCACTGCCGGGGACCACGTGGTTTGCGCGCTCACCGGCGAGAGGATCGTGCTAGAGGCGTTGCGTTACTGGTGCGTGGAACGTCAGGAGGCCTATGCCAGCGCGGCCGTCGCCACGCGCCGTCTGACGGGGGAAGGCTGATCCGTCCCGCTGCCATCGCCGCTTTCGCGCTCGCCGCCCTGGCGATGGGCGGACCTGTGACCAGAGCCGGTCCTGCGCTTGCCACGCCTCCGCAGGAAAAAGCTGCGGCTCCGGCCCAATTCACGCTCTCGGGCGAGGCGACGCAGGGCGGCTGGCAGAAGGGCAAGGCGCCGGGCCGCACCCGCGAACTCCAGCTGGACGGCAAGCCGATCCAGATCGCCGATGACGGCAGCTTCTTCCTTGCTTTCGACCGCGATGCAGAATCAACCGCCTCTCTTGTCGCGATCATGGAAGACGGCAGCCGAATGGCCCGCGAGCTGACAATCTCGCCGCGGGCCTGGAAGATCGAGCATGTCAATATCGCCCGGCGGCGAGGCGGGCCGTCCGAGGCCTTCATGCGGCTACGCCGGCCCGAGCTGGAACAGATCGGTGCCGCGCGCGCCATGGATACGGGCAGTCAGGGCTGGCGGCAGAGCTTCATCTGGCCGTCGACGGGCCGGATATCAGGCCGTTTCGGTTCCCAGCGCATCTATCGCGGAGAGGCGGGAAGCTATCATTCGGGAGTAGACGTGGCGGGCGGCAGCGGCGCGCCGATCGTGGCTCCAGCGGATGGCGTGGTGATACTGGCGGCGGACCATCCGTTCACGCTGGAGGGCAATCTGCTGATGCTCGATCACGGCATGGGGCTCAACAGCGCGTTCCTGCACTGTTCGCAACTGCTCGTGCGCGAAGGCCAGGCGGTCAGGCAGGGGCAGCTTATCGCGCGAATCGGCATGACCGGCAGGGCGACCGGCCCGCACCTGCACTGGAGCATGAAATGGAACGATGCCCGGATCGACCCGCTGCTGCTGGCCGGGCCGATGCGCTGAAAAAACTCAGGCGGCGGCCTGCTGCTTCCTCACTTCGCGCTTTACCTTGAGCGCGCGCGGGCTGAGTTTGGCATCCGCGGTCTTGAGCAGCCAGTTGTCTAGTCCGCCGACATGTTCGACAGAGCGCAAGCCGTGCGTCGAGACGCGAAACTTGAAGCTGCGATCCAGCGCTTCCGACATCAGCGTGACGTTCTGCAGGTTGGGCAGGTAGACGCGCTTGGTCTTGTTGTTGGCGTGGCTGACGTTGTGGCCGGTCTGGCGGCCCTTGCCGGTCAGTTCGCAGATGCGGGACATAGGATTTCTCGCTCGAAATAGGTGCCGAATACTCGGGAAGGCGCGCGAATAGCGATTCACCCTTGATCGGTCAAGGAGAGAGGCGCAAGCGGTCGCCATGTCCCGCTGGTCGCTCCCCGAACCCATGGCGCTGGCGCTCGCCGAGGCCCGCAAGGCGGCTGATGCCGGCGAGGTGCCGGTGGGTGCGGTTGTCTTCAAGGACGGCGAGGTTATCGCACGAACCCACAATGCGCCCAGGGAGCTTCGCGATCCCACAGCTCATGCCGAGCTGCTGGCGATCCGCCACGCCGCACAGGCGCTCGGCAATGAACGGTTGGACGGCTGCGAACTCTGGGTGACGCTGGAGCCCTGCGCAATGTGCGCCGGGGCCATATCCCACGCCCGGATCGCGCGGCTTTATTACGCGGCTGCCGATCCCAAGGGCGGAGCCGTCGAACACGGCGCCTGCGTTTTCGAGCAGAAGCAGTGCCTGCACCGGCCCGAAGTCTATTCCGGCATGGGCGAAAGCGAGTCGGCGGAGCTGTTGCGCGGCTTCTTCAAGCAGCGACGATAATTGCTCCCCGGCTCCGAAGGAGCCGCAAGGCCGACCGGCCGCCCGCAGCGCCGCAAGGCGCGAGGAAAGCCAAGCGGACGGATGTCCGCGCCGGCGCTTGAGGCCAAATCAAAGACCGCGCCAGATTTTCAGCGGTGTATTGTTCACAGGGCCAAGGCCCCACCTTGGACAATTGCGCGGCATGAAGTCCTTGCCGTAGCATAGGCGCAGTCCTCGCAGCCAGCCGTTAGGGTTTGCATCAATGCCGACATATTCCGGCTCCCAGCCCGGATTGGCGAGCACAAAGGCTTCGCGCAGGTCGCCTGCGGTAAGCTCCTTGTTGCGCGAAAGCCGGTCGGCATCGGGCCAGTTGATCGAGCGCCACAGGATGGAGCTGACCTTGAAATAGGTCTCGGGCTTCCTGACCATACAGCTGCCATGCTTGGCCCATTCGCGCGCCATCAGCTGCGGCGAAGGCGTCATGCAGAGGTTGCGGCGAATCGTCCGGACCGAAGGCACTCGCCGCGTCGGACACCACTGTGGCGCCGGACCGCGCGCGGCCTGCGGCCACAGTCCATGCAGCACGAAACCGAAATAGCCGTTCCTTCGTGAGCACTGCATCGGCGAGCGGGATTTGGCGAACTTGCAGTATTCCGGCGACCAGCTGGCAGCGAGGATATAGGAGCCGACCGGCGTGCGGCGGACGGGACCGTCGGGTCGGGGCGCACGCGGCGCTTCGATCCGCTTCGGCACGGTGCATTGGTAGGCCTGTGCGACGGCAGGCGCAGGCAGTGTCAGTGCAAGCAATGCAAGGGCTGCGATCAAAGACCCGGTCCGAAAGGGCCGCAAGCGCGACCGCGCGTCGCCCGTCAGGGCGCCCCCGAGGAGGCGTCGGCGAAGCCGACTGGCCGCGAGCGAAAACGACTCTCTCACAGCGGCGTGAAGTCCAGTCCGATGTCGGCGGCAGGTGCACTTTGCGTCAGCCTTCCCACCGAGACGTAGTCGACCCCCGATGCCGCGATTGCGCCGATCGTGTCGAGATTGACGCCGCCGGAAGCCTCACAAGGGACGCGCCCCGCCACCAGCGCCACCGCTTCGCGCAGGCCCTCGGGGCCCATGTTGTCGAGCAGCAGATGGCTCGCGCCTGCGGCCAGCGCCGGTTCGATCTGATCGATGCGGTCGACTTCGCAGATGATGCTGGCAACGCCGGCATTCCGAGCGCGACGCACCGCCTCACCGACGCCGCCCGCGACAGCGACATGGTTGTCCTTGATCATCGCCGCATCCCACAACCCCATGCGGTGGTTCTGGGCACCGCCCATGCGGGTAGCGTATTTTTCCAGATGCCTCAGGCCCGGAATGGTCTTGCGGGTGTCGAGCAGCACCGCATGCCCGCCCATGGCATCGACATAGGCGCGCGTCATCGTGGCAATGCCGGAAAGATGCTGCACGGTGTTGAGCGCGCTGCGCTCGGCAGTGAGCATCGCCCGCGCATTGCCGGAAAGATGCATCAGGTCGGCACCGGCACCGACGCTTTCGCCTTCCGCGGCCAGGATTTCGATTTCCACCGCCGGATCGAGCTTGCGGAAGAAGGCGGCGGCTATCGGCAATCCGGTGACAGTGATCGCATGGCGCGCATCCATCACGCCCGAAAACCGCGCGTCCGCCGGAATCACGCTTTTCGAGGTGACGTCATGACCGCCGCCGGGCAGGCCCTCGCCAAGGTCTTCGGCGAGCGTGGCGGCGACGAAGGCGTCGAGGTCGAAATGGGGGATCGAGAAATATGTCATGTCGTTCGTGTGGCGGTTTTTTTGTTTGGCCTCAAGCGCCGGCGGCGGCATCCGCCGCCTTGGCTATCCTCCGTTGCTTCGCTCCTCCGGGCGCGCAGTCGCGCTTGCGGGCTGCTGGTCGCAGCCCGAGCCACTCCTGGCCAAACAAGCCAGTCCGGCTCGAAGCCGCAAGCTTCGCGAGGCCGCCCGGCGCCTGAGGTCCAAACAAACTAATGCACGAACCGCGCGATGACGTCGCGGTAGGAGCGGCTGACCTTCACCTGCGCGCCCGATTCGAGGATCAGGAAGCACTCGCCGTTGGTGTGCGGCTTGACCTGGCGGACCTGATTCAGGTTGACGATGGTCGAGCGGTGGACGCGCTGGAACATGCGCGGGTCGAGCCTGCGTTCGAGGTCCTTCATCGTCTCGCGCAGGATCAGCGAATTGTCGGCGGTGCGGATGCACATGTAGTCGCCAGCGGCTTCGATATGCTCAATCGTGTCGACGTCGATGCGGAAGATCTGGCCGCGATCCTTGATGTTGATCATCTGCTCATAGCGCTGGACAGCGCTGTCGGGCTCGTCGGGCATCGCCTCGATTGCGTCCGGGGCAACTTCTGCCAGCACGTTCTTAAGCTTTTCCGCCTCTTCGGCCGAGCGCTTCTCGGCAATGCGGGTGCGCACCCGGTCGAGCGTGTCGGCGAGCTTGTCGTCCTCGACCGGTTTCATCAGGTAGTTGACGGCATTGGCCTCGAAGGCGCGGACCGCGTGCTCCTGGTAGGCGGTGACGAACACGATCAGCGGCGGTTCGATTTCCATGATGCCCTTGACGACGCTGAAGCCATCGAAGCCGGGCATCTGAATGTCGAGAAACACTAGGTCAGGCTTTTCCGTCTTGATCTTGCGGATCGCCTCGCGCCCGTTGGCGCAGGTGTCGATGATCTCGACGTCGGGACATTTCTCCAGCCTGAGCTGAAGCCCCTGGATCGCCAGCTTTTCGTCGTCGACGATGATGGTTCGGATACTCATGTGTCTGTCCTGTTTGATGCCTTGCGTCCGGAAGCAGCCGTCAGCCGTTGGCTGCGGCAAGCCGGGGCGGGGGCGGTGCTTCTTCGGCGGTCTCTCGCCGTTCGAATGGGATTTCGATCAGGACGCCAAAACCGCCCTGCTCAGGTTCGATCGTTTCGAATCGGTGGTTCTCTCCATAGGCTTGGGAAAGCCGGTCGCGGATGTTCGCGAGGCCCACGCCAGTGGAAACCGGCTGGCCGCCATCGAAGGTGACGCCCGAAATGCGGTTTTCGGTGGTCTTGCTTTGCAGGCCTGGGCCGGTGTCGGACACCATGATGCGAAGATTGTGCCCGTCGACTTGGGCTGAGATAGTGATCTCCGCGCCGCTTTCCTGGGGCGTAACCGCGTATTTGATCGCATTTTCCACCAGCGGCTGGAGCAGCAGCGAGGGAAGCATGGCATTGAGAGTCGCCGGCTCGATGTTGAATGTCGTGCGTAGCCGCTCTTCGAAACGCATCCGTTCTATGTCGAGATAGAGTTTCAGTGTCTCGATCTCCTGGGCGACGGTAACCCGTGCCGACGGTTCGTTGACCAGCGTGTAGCGCAGGAACGAGGACAGCCGGCTCAGCATCGCGTTCGCCGGTTCGGTCTGTTTCAGCAGCACGAGGGTGGAGATCGAATTCAGCGTGTTGAACAGGAAATGCGGATTGAGCTGGTAGCGCAGCATCGCCAGCTGGGCGGTCGTCGCCTGGTTTTCCAGCCTGATCAGCTGGTCGTTCTGCTCCTCCACCTGGATAAAGAAATTGATCGCGTAATAAAGCGCGGACCAGGCTCCCAGCAGCGTCAGGTCGAGGTAAAACACGCCGATGAACAGCTGCGCGAAACCCGCCTCGCTTTCTGCCCGGTAGAGCGAGATCACCCAGGCGTCTATGAACGAGTGCAGCCCGACGAAAAACGGCAGGATAAGTGCGGTCACGCCCCAGGTTACCAGCGGGCGCCGGTTGATCAGCTGACGATAGATCACCGCAAGCACCAGCGAGATCGAGAATCCGGTTATCGTCGCGATCAGCACCAGCACGAGGAAAGCCAGTGGCTGACCGTTGGCGATCGCCGACATCGCCCGCAACAGCATCGCGCCGCCCCAGCCGAGCAGCTGGAGACGCCAGAAAGCCTGGTTCTTGTTCACGAAGAACGGTGAGGGCTGGAACGGCAAAACGGCCATGATGTGCTTCTAAACGAAAAGCCGGGCTCCGGGAAATCTTTCGCAAGGAAGGCTGGGAGCGGGCGTGTTTTGGGTTTTCAAGGCTAGCGGACCAAGCTTTATGAGACGAACCAGTCTGGCCCTGCGCCTAATGGAGCGCCCAACCCTGCGTCGAATTGTGCTCGCGTCAGCCGCCCCGCACCTTCTCGATGGCCTTGGCCAGCTCGTCCGCGCCGACCGCGCCCGAAATGAGCTGATCACCTGCCACCCAGCTTGGCGTGCCGTTGAAGCCCAGCTGCCGGGCAAAGCCGAGGTTACGATCCAGCTCCTGCTGGACCCGTTCGCTCTTCGCAGCGGCCTGCGCTTTCGCCATGTCGAGCCCCGCCCGCCGGGCGGCGGCGTCGACCGTGTCGGGGCCCGGCCTGCCGGCCGCGAACATGGCCCGGTGGAACTGGCCGTACCGACCTTGCTCGGCGGCTGCGAGCGCCATGCGCGCCGCGGCCACGCTGTGCTCGCTGAGGATCGGCAGCTCGCGGATAACGATCCGCAAATCCGGGTTCTTCGCGATCAGGGCATCGATATCGTCAACGCTCTTGCGGCAATAGCCGCAGGCGAAATCGGAGAATTCGACCAGAGTAACCGTGCCTTTGGGATTGCCCAGCACGGCTCCGGGAAATGGCGCATGGACGTCGCTGCCAACGCTTGCGAGCTGCTTGGCGTTTTCACGTCGCTGCAGCTCTTCGATCGCATCCGGAATGATCTCCGGGTTATCCATGATGTAGTCATGAACCACTGTCTCGATCGCCTTGCGGTCATTCGACGAAACCGCCGAGCCCGAGAACAGCTGGGCACTGACCCAGCCCGCTCCTGCGGCAATGATCACCAGCGCTGCGATCAGCGCATATCTTGCGGCATTTCCGGTGCCGGTGGACCCTCGTTCCTGCATGCCGGGGCCCTTACTTGCGTTTCTTTCTGCGTTCAATCGCTGCCTTTGCCTCCATCGCGATGTCCTGCGCGCGAAGCCAGTCGGGCGATCCCTTCGGCAATGCGGCTTCTGCGGCCGCCGCGCTCTGGAGCGCTTCGCCCATCCGTCCGCTCATGACCTGCTGTTCCGCGCTCGCCAGCCTTGCGCGGGGCAAGTCGCCGTTGGCGGCATAGATCACGCCGAGCTGATACCATGCGAACGGATTGTAGCGGTCCCGCGCTACGGCAGCCTTGAGCACTCTTTCGGCCTCGGCGTAATTGCCGCCGTCTTCGGTGGCGATCAGTGCATGGCCGAACAGGGTGGCGATGAGCGGCTGGTTCCCGGTGAGCTCGGTCGCGCGCCTCAAGGATGCAAGCGCTTCCTGCGGCCTGCCGGATTCGAGCAGGATCTGGCCCTTGAGCTCCAGGAAATAGGGATCGTCCGGATCGTTCTTGAGGAGCGCGTCGGCTTCGGCCAGGGCCTTGTCGATGCGAGCATCCTTGTGGAAGGCATAGGCGCGGGCATAGCGCGCCGGAACGCCGGTCATATATTCCGGATAGGTCCTCAAAGTGTCGTCAGGCCGGGCGAGATAGCCGAACAGCTTGGCCTTTGCCCTTTCGAAGCGAGCCTCCAGCATGGGGTCGCTCGGCTTAGAATAGGCGGGATCCCTTTCGTAAGTGTCCTGGAGCGTGGCGATACGGTCTCCGGTCATCGGGTGCGTGCGGAAATATTCGTCGCCCTCCCTGGGGACGTAACCATAACGGTATTCGAGATTCTCGAGTTTCTTGAAGAAGTCGATCGACCCCTTGCCGGAAATCCCCGCCTTCGACAGATATTCCGCGCCCGCTGCGTCCGCGGTTGCTTCCTGGACCCGGCTGAAAGCGAGATATTTGCCCATCGCCGCCTGCTGGCCGGCCATCAGCACGCCCATCGCCGCCTCACCGCCGCCTGCAGCCGCCGCAGCAGCGCCCAGCAGCAGCGAGAGAATGCTGATGCCGGTTGCCTCCTTGGCGCCGAGGTTAAGCACGGCGTGGCCGCCGGTGACGTGGCCGAGCTCGTGGGCGATGACGCCCTGGACTTCGTTGGCGCTGGTCGCGGTATTGATCAGCCCGCTGTTGATATAGACCGCCTGACCCCCTGCCACGAAAGCGTTGACCGAACTGTCGTTGATCAGGACGATGTCGACGTTCCGGGGCTCCAGTCCGGAGGCTTCGACGATCGGCGCGGCCATGTCGTTCAACAAAGCCTCGGTTTCGGCGTCGCGCAGGATCGATTGCGCCAGCACCGCCTGAGCCGGCAGGATCATGGCGGCGAGGCAGCACAACAATCTTGCAAATCTTGACCGTGCACGCATCGCATGGTGCGTGGCCGCAACAGGCTTAACCGGGCCTGAAGCGCAGATCGGTTGCGGGGTTGCCGTCATGCCCCGGAAATAGGGGTAGGAGCCGGGCTGCGCCAGACAAATCGGCCTGGCAGCCGTTCGCCGGCATTCGGCCTATCCCAGCAAGTGTTTTGCCGCGCGTTCGATTAGCGCGCCATCGTCTCCCACTTCGCCCAGCAAGGCGACAGTGCCGTCGGGCATGCGGCGAGCGACGAGAACGGCGAACTCGGCGCCTTCACTTGGGAGGTCGCTGAGTGGCCGGGCTTCGAGGCCTCGCTGCCCTTGGCCTGTTGCGCGAGTTCGCGCGCGGAAGCCAGCCAGTCGGCCAGCTCCATTGCGGCCTCCGGAGGCGCCTGTTCGGCAGCGATATCGTCGAGATCATGCGCGCCCAGAACGCCGAAAACGGGTTCCGGCAGCTCGTCTGCGCGAGGGCCATCTTGGTACGGTGCGTCGCGATGGCCGAAATCCGCAAGATCCGCCGGGCCGTCTGCCCATTCCGTCAGCGGCGTGTCTTCGCGAGCCCGCCTCGGCGTGGCGTCGAGAGCCTAGTCGATCTGCAGCAGCAGCTCGTCCGTGGTCTCCTGGTCGGCCAGCTCCTTCCAGTTGATGACACCGTAGATGAAATTGATTCGTTCGTCGTCGCTGGAAAAGGGCAGGAGAATGCCGCGATACATGATCGTCGCGCCGCGCTGGTTGACGAATTCGGCCTCGAATCCGATTGGCGCCTGATTGGCGATGATCTGCATGTAGTGATCGGTGATGCGCGAAAGCAGCGAGCGGCTTGGGATATCGTTTAGATATTTCAGCGACTTGTCGGCTCCGCATTCCTCGGCCAGCTTGTCGCCAAGATAGGTGATCGCCGGATTGTCGATCCCGCAGGAAAAGTCGAGAAGGACGCTGCAGGGCCCGAAGTCCTCGAGACCCTCCGGATCGAGACACTCGATCGCCGGAAAATTGCGGTCCTGGAGCAGGCTCGCCCAGAAATTGTAGGCGCGCACCTGCATGCGGCGCTCATCCAGGCCGATGACTGCCGGCGGCAGTTCCGGGCCGGTTTCGTCTTCATACGAATCGTCGCCGGCATCGTATCCGTCCATCCCGCCGTGATCCGGAAATTGACCGCGCAGATTGTCCATGAGGAATCCCTATTTGCCCCTACGGCAAGGGTTTTGGCGCAACATGGTAAAGGAATGTTTAAGTCGCGCCGCATGGGAGCGTTAACTCCCGCAATGGCCGCGGCTCCTGGGCCCCCTGTCCTTGCCTCCGCTCTTCGCCGGTCTGCGCGACTTACGGCGAGTGGATCGGCGCGGGACCTACGCTGCCTCCAGTTCGGTCAGCAAACCATGGCGCCTCAGCCCTGCGACATACTGGTGGATCAGCGCTTCGGAGAGGTGGGGGAAGGGAATGCCGGCATCCCGGCAGCCGGCCTGGAATCGCTCTGCAGGCATCGCCATGCCCATCCCGCTCGCCTGCGGACGGCGGTAGGGGCCTAGGATCGCCAACATCGATTCCTGTTTCTGCTCCTCGGGCAGGGCATGCATCGCGGTTTCGAAATGAGAGAGCCACTCGTCGTAGGACTCGACCCGCTCGATCGGGCAGCCCGCGCTTTCGAGCCAGTCGACAATGACATCGAGCGAGGCACCCGCTTCGACGCCTCCTGACAGGTTGTAGCTCTGGAAGCCTTCGCGATGCCCGGCACCAATCGCCGTGATCGCATTGGCCAGGAAATCGACCGCCAGCCCGTCATAGCGGCCTTCGGGCCTGCCGTTCGAGAGGTCCTGCGCATAGAAGGTCGCGGGCGCGACGCCGGTGGCAATCAGGCTGAACAACAGCCTTGTGAACATGTCTGGCACGTTGATCTGGCCGACATAGCGTGAATGGGCAAGGATCATGCCGGGCCGGAACACCGCCGAAGGCAGGCCGGTCAGGTCATGCGCCTCGCGCAGCAGCACTTCGCCCGCCCATTTGGAAATGCCGTAGCCATTGGCATAGCTCTCATCGAGCAGGCATTCCGGGATCGCCTCGCGAATATCCTCGTCCTCGCCAACCAGCTGCTTCGAGAAGCTGTTGACCCCGAGCGTCGAGACATAGTGGAAATGCTTGAGCCGCGTGGTGAGCGCCAGCCGGATCAGCTCGGCGGTGCCCGCGACATTGGCGGAGAACAGCTGGTTGTAGGGCAGCACGTGGTTCACATGCGCCGCCGGGTGGACGATCAGGTCGGCCTCGACGGCCAGCCGGGCGAAATCGGCCTCTGACAGCCCGAGATTCGCCATGCCCAGGTCGCCCGCCAGCACTTCGAGGTGATCTGCCGCCAGCGCGCGGAAATGCGTCATCAGCGCCGCATCGGTGTCGAGTGCGGCTTCGACGCGGCGGCGGGCGTCCGCACCATCCTTGCCACGCGCGATGCAGACGACCTTGCCGCCCCTCGCCGCCATCCGCTCCAGCCAGGCGATCATCTGGAAGCGCCCGAGGAAACCGGTCACACCCGTCACCAGCACACAGCCGATATCGCCTGCCGCGACCGGGGGGGCTGGAGCCGCCGCCAGCGTTTCGGCGTCGATGAACTTGTCGAGCGTAAGGTCGCTTGCAAGCACTGTATTGCTCTCGGCGTCATGCACTTTCGCAAAAGTCGCACGGTCGTCACCGGTGCCGCGCGCAGCCTCGACATATTCGGCGAGCTGGCGCACGCTGCCCGCAGGACTGATAATGACGCCGACCGGGACTTCGACGCCGAAAATCTCTTCCAGCAACGTCGAGAAGGACAGTGCCGAGAGCGAATCGCCGCCAAGGTCGGCGAATTGCACGTCCTCTTCGATGTCAGCATGCGAAATGCCGAGTGTCGCCTGCAGCGCGCGGCCCACGGTTTCCAGCACCGGTTGCTCGGCACCAGCAAGCCTGAGCGCGCGAAGCTCGTCGAGCTGGTCTGCGGCGAGCCGCGCATACAGCTGCCCAAGTTCATCGTTGTAGCGCGCCCTGAGATTGGGCCGCGCATGCTTGCCGACTTCGGTCAGCAGCCCGTTCTTCAGGCTGAACGGTTCGGTTTCGACGATGAAATCGCGTGGGATCTCGTAGCCATTGAGCTGCTTCTCCTGCGCCATCTGGTTCAGGTCGCGGCGCAGCGCAGCCCTGACTTCGGCCATGCCCTCGCCATTGGGGCCAAGCTTCGCGGCCAGCTCTTTGGACGGCACGATCACCGCGACAAGGAAGGCGCGCTCGCTGGAGCCGTGGATGTAGATCTGGCGGATATCCCTGGCGTGTGCGTAATCCGCTTCGAGGCGGGACACGGCGACGAATTCGCCCTGGCTCAGCTTGATGACGTTGTTCACCCGGTCGAGGAAGACGATATGGTCGGGCCCGCGCTCTTCCATGATGTCGCCGGTGGCGTAGAAGCCGTCCGTGTCGAATTTCTCCGCGGTGAGTTCGGGCTGCTTGTAATAGCCCTTGATGAAGCGGTCCGACGCGACCAGCAGCTCGCCGCGCGGGTAGGGCTTGTCGGTGGTAAAATAGCCGAGCTCGGGAACGTCGCGCAGCTTGTAGTCCTTCACCGTCGGCCGGATGATCTTCCAGTCGACTGTCACCGTGCCGCCGGCGATCTCGGTCGAGGAATAGCCGATCGGGACGTGGAAGCCGAGCATGTCCTCCATGAAGGCGTAGGTCTCGGGCGCGAGCGAGGCCGAGCCGCAACCGACCGAAAGCAGCCTTCCGCCGAGGATGTCCTCGCGGATCTGGCGCTTGACGTCGATGTCGACCACCCACGCGTCCTCGCCGGCTGCGACGCGCCTGTCATATTCGCCAAGATAGTGGTGGTAGAACAGCTCGCAGACGCGCGGCACGATCGAGGCCGAAGTCGGACGTGCGAGCGCAAAATCCTCGAACAGCGTCGAGAGGTCGCTTCTCGGCGCGCAGTAACTGGTTCCACCGTTCGCGAGCGCGCGGATCATGTAGCCGTAGCCGACGAGGTGGGCCATCGGCATGAAGCTGAGGGTAAAGGCGGGCACGTCGGTGTCCTGCAGCCATGTGCCGACCGACAGGCTTTCCGTGAACACCGCACCCTTGGGCGTGCCGGTCGAGCCCGAGGTGTAGAACAGTGCGGTCATCGGGTCTTCGCCCTCGGCAGGCACGAAGAGCGGCGGTTCGGGTAGGTCGGCCCCTCGCGAAACGAGGTCGCCCAACACATCGACGGTGATCGCGCTGCCGGCATCCGCGAGGCGCTGGCGGGCGGCCTCGAGCGCATCGCGCTGGTCGTCGTCGCGCCCGTCATAATCGAACACGACGAGGCGCTGCGGTTGGTATCCGGCCAGCACGGCGTTCACCGCCGCGTCGATATACTCGATGCCTGTCGCAAGGATGCGCGGTTCGGTCTCGGCGATGATCGCGGCATGCTGGTTGGTCGGCGCGCTGGTCTGGAGCGGCACGAGGACACCGCCGAGGTGGATCACGGAGAGCAGCAGCGATCCGTATTCCGGGCTGGTGAAGCCCAGCACGCAGACGAAATCGCCCTTTTTGAGCGGGTGTTCGGGATGGGCATGCCAGTCCCCGGCCACGGCCTTGGCGCGGCCCCACAGCTCGCCATAGGAGACGGTATCGAAGCGCGGCAGCAGTTTGAGGGTGGAACGGCCGGTGGCGGGATCGGTGACCAGCTCGCGTGCGCGCTGGCCCAGCGCCGGGCGATCACCATAGCCTTCCATGATCGTCCGGACGATCTCGGCAAGACGGATGCCGGGCCGCTTCTTCGCCGCAACCACTTCGGGCAGCGGATAGGAGGTCCGGAACTGCTCGTCGTCAGCGCGCAGCTGCTCGATCTTGGCATCGCTGGGTTTGCCCTGCGTGGCATCGTGCACGGCTTCGTTCGCCATTCTTCACCTCTCCTCACTCGCGCCTCTGGCGGACGCGGCGTTTGTTTGCCCGGACTCTGGACAGGCGGCAAACCCGAATCAAGCGAACCGTTGGCTCAGGCTGGCAGCCGTTCCCTCACCGTCAATCGAGCCACAGGCTGGCGACGGGATTGTCCTTCCAGTACCAGCGCACCAGCCAGATGAGGCTGGGCTCGGTCGCCGTCATCGCCGGGAATTCGTCGCCTGGCCGCGCGAAGATCGCCACGCGTTCCTTGGCCGGCTTCTCTCCGAGCAGGACATTGCCGGCCAGCACCGCGTAGACGCGGTGGTCGCGATGGACGGCGGCGGGCAGTTTCGCGCCTGCTTCCAGCCGGATCAGGGAGGTGATCGGCCCCTGTGCATTGAAGGCGGCGATCGGCTTGATCTTCACCCCTTCGTGTTGCGGATGCGGATACCACGGCAGCGCGTTGACGTTGAGCTTGATGTAGTCGTCGGACA
>CAYPFE010000003.1:0-25768 GCA_964409895.1 uncultured Novosphingobium sp. | reverse complement strand
TTGCAACGGAGAATTTCGTCGTCGCCAGTGAAGGCGCCTGGCGGCTCGGGCCTGGCGCCTTCGGGCTGGGCAGTGCGCTGACCGAGGCGCGTCGGCGGTTCCAGTCCTCCGACCTCATCCGCGACGGCATGCGCCGCCTCGCCGAACGCTCCGGCGAGACCGCGCTGTTTGGCGTGTTCGACGAAGATGCGCAGATGATGACCTATGTCGATGTCGTCGAGAGCCGCAATGCCGTGCGTTTCGCAGTTTCCGCTGGCGACCGCAGGCCTCTCTACGCAACCGCCGGCGGAAGAGCCCTGCTCGCCGCGCGCGATCCCGACGAGGTAGCCGCCTATCTGGGAAACATGCGCACAGAGAAGCTTACCGCCGATACCGAAACAACATCGGCCAAGCTTGCGGACAGCATCGCCGCCGCGCGCAAGGCCGGCTTCGCGCAGACCATCGACCAGGCCGCGGATGGAGTTACCGGGACCGCCGCAGTGATCCGCGACGCCGGAGGCACGGTGCTCGGCGCGCTGATCGTCGCGGCGCCCAGTTCCCGGCTGCAGGACCGGCTCGACCTGCTGGCGCAGCTCGTCCGCGACGAGGCCGCCGCGATTTCCCGCAGCCTAGGTTATCGCGGCTAGGCTGGCGCCCAGGTCGCGCCGCTCCCACAGATCGAGGAAATTAGTCGAGACATGCAGGAAGCCATGCACCACCTTGTCCTCTGTCAGCAGCGGGTCGTGAGGGCCTTTGGCGTCCCGGATCGCGGGCAGGCGCGACGTGACCAGCGCAGGCGTATCCATCATCAGCGCAAGCCCGAGGAGGGCCAGCGACAGATCGAAATGCAAGCCGAGCTCTCCGGCATCGACCTGCGGCCCGCCATGCGCGGCCATCTCCGCTGCGAAATGGCCAAGCAGTCTGTCAAGGTTATCGGCGAGGAAGCTGCCATCCGAAGCCGACAACCCTCCCCAAAGCCCGTAGGCAAGGTTCATCTGCCGCACCATGCCCCAGTCGAGCAGCCCGCAGTGCAGGCCATTGTTCTCGTCGCGCCAGAACCAGGCATTGTCGATGTTCGTGTTCCAGTGGCTGAGAGCGATGAAGTCAAGGTCGGCATGTAGGAATTGCCGGACCTGCGCCTCGTGGTCTAGGAAATTCAAGGCATCGCGTTCCAGCCGTTCGAAGAAGTGCGTGCCTGTAAGATTGTCCGGAAACAGCTGGGGGCATTCGCGGACAAACGCCGTCCAGGCTGCGACCTTCTGCCGGATTTGCTCCGGATCCCACGGGATCGGCTGATCGGCAGCGGCGGCAGCGGCGTCGAAGGGAAACAGCTGTTCCAGCTGCGGCGACAGGCTGCCGGTCTTTTGCGCCGCCGCCAGCCTCGCCAGCGCGGAAACAGTTTCGCGATAATACTCCAGCGGATCGGCCAGCAGATGGTCCATGCATTTGGGATGCAGCGGCTCGATGTTGCCCTCGCCATAGGCAATGCGCTCGGTGATGAGGACGCCGGTGCCGGTTTCGCGGTTGAAGTCGGCGAAACAGGGCCTGGCCACGGCGACCGGGAAGGCCGGGTGGCGCGAAAGTTCTGCCAGCCGGATTTCACCTTCCAGTTCGTAGCGCCGGCGATCGCGAAAAGGGTCGGTGAAGTCGCGCGAGAACTTTGCGAAGATCTCCGTGTGAAGGCCGGTTTCCGGCCGCTCATATTCGACCGAGAGGACCAGCTTCAGCCCTGAATTGCCGCCTGAAAAGGGCTCGAAGCGAGTGACCCGGGCGATGCGGTTGTCCTCGCCCAGCGTGCCATAGGCACGAAACAGAGCAGTCAGACGCTCTTCGGGACGGTCGCGCAGCGCATCGGGATGGGCCGGTACGTCCTGGCCTGTGGCATCGCCGCGAACGAAGTCTGGATCGCGCTTCATCACGCTCAGCGCAACGAGACGCGAAGTGCGCGCGGACCGAGTAGCGCCCAGCTCTCGCCGTAATCGGCGTCCTCGATGGCGAGTGCCGGAAAAGTCTCGATCACCGCTTCGACCAGCGCGATTGCTTCTGCCCTCGCGATGTTGAGGCCAAGGCAGTGGTGGAAGCCGAATCCGAAGCCGAGATTGCTCTGCGCCGTGCGGTGGATGTCGAAACGATCCGGGTCGGCAAACGCCTCCTGATCGCGATTGGCCGCGCCCAGCATCACAAGCACAGTATCGCCCGCTTTCATGGACTGTCCGCACAACGCGACGCCCTCGCCCTTGACGCGACGCTGGATCGTCTGCGCGACGGTGTCGAAGCGCATCACCTCGTCGATCAGCCGGCCGATCAACCCCTTGTCTGCGCTCACTGCGGCGAGCTTGTCCGAATCGCCGTAGAGACAGCAGACGATATTCCCGAACCACTTCTCCGACGTGTCGAGCGCACCGAGCATGAAGTTGAAGATGTTATCGGCCACGATCGAAGGCGTGATACCGTCCGAACCTTCGGCTGCGACCATCAGCGCTACCAGATCCGACGGTTCCTCCCCGGCTGCAAACCGCGCCTTGCGGTCGGCAACCAGCTCTTCGATGAGGTCGTAGACGGCCTGGCGCGCCGCGAAATGGCGCTGTTCCGCATCGCTTCCTTCCTCCACGCCGACGGCAGGCGCATCGGCTGAATTCTCGCTCCAGCGCTGGAATACCCAGCTGCGATCCATTGGTACGGCGAAGCTGCTGCAGATGACCTTGAACACGAAGTCGCGGAACACGGGCACGAGATCGACGGTTTCGCCGGCCTCCATCCGCGCCCTTGCGCCCTCCAGCGTGTCGCGCGCATAGCCGAGGAACTCCTCGTGCCGCTCCGCCATCGCGGCAACGCCGACTCGTTTAGCCCAGACCGCACGGATACGGTGATGCATGTCGGTATCGTTGACCAGCATGCCCTCGGTTCCGAGAATCTCGGCAACCGGCGTGCCCGCCGAGGTGAAGCGCGTGACGTCGGACAGCACTGTTCGCACCGCATCGTACGAACTCACGATCCAGCCCTGCATCGCCTCTGACCACACCACCGGTCCTGCCGCATGCAACCTGCGAAACACCGCTGCGGGCAGCTTTTCGCCGGGATGGTAGGCGAAGTCGAAATCCACGTGCTAGTCGTCGTCGCCTGCTTCGAAGATTAGCAGCACATTGCCGGGTATCTTCGAAGCGAAGCCATAGCCGGATGGCACGATAAGCTGGCCGTCGTGAACCACGGGCGCTCCGCCTCCGCTGAAGGCACCGCCCTTGGCCGCAATCCCATTCACGGTTTCAAAGTCCCGCACGGCATCGAAGTCCCACAGCACTTCACCGTTGGCGGAATTGAATATCCTCAGGTAGCCGTCGTCCGATCCGGCGAACAGGAGCTCGTCGGTCACCGTGATCGCCGCACCATAGCCTGGCACGCATTGGCCACGGCCTTCGCAATCGCCGTTCCACGGCGCATCCCAGACCATCTCGCCGGTGGCAATGTCGAGTGCGTAGATACCGGGGCTGAGCGGGAAATCACCATCCTCGCCGGTGTCGAGGTCGCTTACGGGTGTGAAGAGCAGGCCATCGCTGGCTGCGATGCCGAAATGGATGCCGCCCGCCTCTCCGCCTCGCCCGACCCGCGTCTGCCAGACAAGCTCACGCGCATCGGGATCGAAGCCATAGGCGATGCCGGACTTCTGCCCGGCAAGAATGTATTGCTTGCTGTCCTTGCCTTCTGCGAGGATCGGGGCCGAGCCGAAGTCGAAATCGGGCCCGGCGTCCTCGGGGCAATTGGGCGTGCGAACGTAGCAGGCGACATTCCATGCATCGCCTTGCGTCACTTGCTTGTGCCAGACGATATTACCCGTTTCGAGGTCAAGCGCCACCAGCGCATCGCTGAGTTCGGTCGCGGGGTTGCTGTAATTGTCGCCGGTGGTGACGTAGAGCAGCCCGCGTTTCTCGTCGATTGCAGGCGCGGTCCAGACCGCCACACCCGAAGGCCCGAGGAACACGGTCCCGTCCGATTCCGCGGGCTGTTCCACCGGCTCGTCCACCATCCATGTCCGCCATTTCTCCTTGCCCGTCGCTGCGTCCAGCGCGAGTACCGAACCCCGGAACGAGCAGCAGGGATAGCCCGGAGCCGCCGCCGATGCCTCTTCAAGCGAGGACACCGGCACGTAGAGCGTATCCTTGTGTAGCGAAGGCGTGCCGGTCAGCACGGCAGCGGGATGGCTGTCGGCTTCGACCTTCCAGACCTGTTTCCCGGTGAATGCCTCCACCGCATAGGCATTGCCGGCGAAGTCGCCGAAATAGGCGCGCGGATTGGCGTTCGCGTCATCGGCATCCCACTGATCCAGCACGATGCCGGTGCGCACTTCCGCCGACGCCAAGTAGCGCCAGCGCACGCAGCCGGTCTCGCGGTCGAGCGCATAGACCGAGCCGTCCTGCGCGCCGACGAAGATCGCGCCGCCGCCAACCGCCACCTGCGACCGTGCACGGTTGGCGCCGTGGAATCCGAACGCCCATTTGAGTTTCAGTTCATCGGCATTCGCCTTGCCGACACCCGCGACGTCGCCAGAAATGAAATGCGTGCCTTCAGCATCAAAACCCCAATTGGCGAAGGGCGGGACCTTGCCGCGATCAAAGCGGGCGGCCTCACCTTGGCACATGTTGAGCTCTTGGACGTCCTGTGTCGCGCCCATCTCGGCATTGGTGATGTGCTGGGCGACGGCGACCTTCTCTTCCTCGCTGAGTGCCGCACCCTGTGCGCTCATCGCGCCGCTTGTGAGCGCGCGATGGATCGCGTCGGGCGTCATGAAGCCCAGCACGACCCGCTGCGGCGCGCGGCTGCCTTCGCTGTCATGGCACATGGCGCAATTCTCGCGATAGACCTTGTCGCCGAGCGGGAAACGGCTTTGGGCCGGAACGACGCCGGGGGTTTCCTCAAGCGTTGGCGCACCGGCGGCCTTGCCGGGCCCGGACGCAGTAAACATCATGAAGAGCGTCAGTATCGCTGCGGCCATCATCAGCCTGCCTCCAGCCGGACTTGTCCTGTGGGTCACATCCATCCTCTCGTTCCTGGGCGGGTCGCGGTGCTCGATAGCACAAGTTGCCGGGCAGGACAGTGCCGCTTGCGGCCTGCCATCGACTGTCCGCATTCTCGCAAGGAGTTGCCGGGCCAGCTCAGGCGTGGCAAGCTCCGGCAGACTTTTGACAAAGCGGCGCGTCGCGCCCACGCGGAGAATGCCGTAATGCGTAACCGGGCCATGAGATCCTCGGCAGTGACGCCTTCCACCAGACTGCTAATGCTGGCGGCAGCGTTGGCCATGCCCACGGCAAGTCTTGCGCAAGCCGCCGCCAACCCCGCCGGGAGCGGCCCGATCGTTGCCGCGCTGCTGTGGCTGCAGGGCACGCTCCTCGGCAATGTCGCGACGGCCGTGGCGGTCATGGCGGTCGCCGCCGTCGGCTTCATGATGCTGACCGGGCGGCTCAACTGGCGCTTCGGCGCGACGGTGATCATCGGCTGCTTCATCCTGTTCGGTGCCAGCGCGATCGTCGCTGGGATTCAAGCGGCGGCAGGATGAGCGCCGCAAATGGCCGCGGACATTCATCCTCTCGAACCTCAGGGCACGGAACCGCGCAGCGTTTATCTCGACGCCTATCTCTCGCCGCTGCAGCCCTGGCTGCAACGCGAGAGCGTCACCGAGATCCTGGTCAACCGTCCTGGCGAGGTGTGGATCGAGGATGCCTTGCAACCAGGCATGCAGCGCTGTGCGCTGCCGGAAATGGACGACAGGCTGCTTCAGCGGCTGGCGGAACAGGTCGCACGCGTCAGCCATCAGGGCATCAACCGTGAGCATCCCCTGTTAGCAGCCACCCTTCCCGATGGCGCGCGCATCCAGCTTGTTGGTCCTCCGGCCACGCGCAGGCACTGGGCCATGGCGATCCGCCGTCACCGGTTGCTCGACTTGCCGCTCGATGCCTATGACCGCGGGCCGCTTACCTTCTGCGACCCGCCACCCGCACCCGATGCCATGGCGGAGCCGATCGCCTATCTGCGCGATGCGATCGCAAGGCGGAAAACCATCCTGATTTCGGGCGGCACCTCGACCGGCAAAACGACGTTCCTCAATGCCATGCTGCGCGAGATACCCGATGGCGAGCGGATCGTGCTGGTCGAGGACACGGCGGAACTCAAGCTGCCGGGCGACAACGGCGTCGGACTGATCTCGGTGCGTGGAGAGCTAGGCGAAGCCAAGGTATCCGCCAACGACCTGCTGCAGGCGGCCCTTAGGCTGAGGCCGGACAGGATCGTCCTGGGCGAGTTGCGCGGGGTGGAGACCGTCAGTTTCCTTCGTGCGATCAACACCGGCCATCCCGGCTCCTTCTCGACCGTGCATGCCAACAGCCCGCGCGGCGCACTCGAACAGATTGCGCTGATGGCGATGCAGGCAGATATCGGGCTGACCCGGGCGGAAACTCTGGAATATGCGGCGTCGGTGATCGATGTGGTGGTTCAGCTCAACCGCGCGGATGGCGAGCGTGCGATTACGCAGATCGAGCAGAGCCGGAATCTGATCGCCTGAGCTCTAACTGGCCTTGCGGCTTTCCGCAGGGTAATCGATACTCCACTCAAGACCCAGCCAATCGGCGAGGTCCCGCAGATTCTTGGCGACGCTGTTGCTGGTAAGCGCTTGTGCCTGAGGCAGGATTTCCAGCACGAGGCGACCGCCCTTGCGCCGGAGCACGGTTGCGTCCAGCGCCTGCTCGGCACCACCGGTGAGCTTGCGGCACAGCCTGACAGCCAACCCCCAGGCGATCGCCTGGCGGAAAGCTTTTTCGCTGGCCAGCGGCAACAGCCCGACTGGCACTTCGGTATGGCCGGTGTTGGCAAGCACCGTCATTGCCAACATCGCACGGCCTCTTGCGTCGAGGCCGATCCAGCGCTTGCGTGTTGCCCAGGCCATCGCCTGGTCGGCGCGAAGGTTCGGTTCGCTGCGAAGAGACGCAAGCGCAAGCAAGGTTCCGGCAAGTCTGAGGTTGCCGTTGTCCGCATCGCCGCCGCACAGGGCGCCGCCCATCCAGCGCGTCGCATGCTCTGCGGTGAGGAAGGACACCCTCGCATCGGCAGCAAAGGCAGCGACGCCCGCCAGCATCGGATCCTGCGCGCGGGTTTGCGCATCGAGCTTCCCATAAAGCAGGCCTTCACGCAGTCCCCATGACGAAAAGACGACGCGGGACGGCCCGATCCGGTCGACCAGCGCGCCCAGCAGCGCGGCAGCGTCGGGCAGGCGGGCAAGACGCGAAGAAGAAATCCTTGGGTCGGTTTCGCCAATGTTGCCATCGGCAAGTTCGGCACACAGCTCCAGGGCCTGTTCCGGAGCCAGTTCGAAATCGTGCGGATCGTCGAGCGGCCAGCCGATCCTGTTCATGCAATGCAGTGCAAGAGCTCGCCAGGAGCCCCCGACGATGAAGAATGGTTCGCCTTCACCCTTGGCCCAGCCCACTTCCTTCAATTTCTTGCGGATATGCTTGGAGAAGGCGCCGGAGCCATCTTCGCGCAACGCCGGCAAGCGAAGGGTACCAAATGGCAGGGTGACGGCGCCATTGCAGGCCTCGCCATCGACCGCGACAAGTTCGAGACTGCCACCGCCGAGGTCGCCGACGGTGCCCCTGGCTCCGGGAAATGCTGCGATCACGCCCATCGCGCTGGCCTGCGCCTCTTCCTCGCCCGTCAGGACACGTGGCGACAGCCCGAGTTCCCTGACCGCCGAGAGAAACTCGTCGCGATTGTCTGCGTCGCGAACGGCTGCCGTCGCGACGGTCTGGACATCGGTGACGTCCCGCATACGCAGAAGCAGCGCGTAGCGTGCGAGTGCCGCCAGCGCGAGGTCCATGGAATTTTCTGACATTGCACCGGCAGCGGCAACGTCCATGCCGAGGCGGGGCGTCACCTTTTCATTGAGAAGCACCACTGGCGCGCGCGGTGGTCCATTGTAGACGACCAGCCTGACCGTGTTCGATCCGATGTCGATGATCGCACGCTGGTCGCCCATTCGTCTGGCCTTAGTTGTCCGCGAATCGCGGATTGTCCTGAACGGCCTAGCTTATGTCAGATGTTGCCTCGTCTCAGCGAGAGCGTGGGCACCCGTCTTCCACTGGCGAGTGAGGTGCCACGTCCCGAAAGCGACGGATTTGTCATGAAATAGCCGTGCAGGTTAAACGGCTCATCGGCATCGCCTGTCCGCTGGTAGCTGCCGTCGGGCTGAAGGATCCAGCTTTGTTCGGTATCGAGCAGGTTAGCGAGCATGACCTGTCCCAGAACCTGGTCATGCACGGTCTTGTTGCGGATCGGAACCAGCAGTTCGACCCTGTGATCGAGATTACGGGTCATGCCGTCAGCCGACGTGATGAAGACCTTGGCACGGCGGTTTGGCAAGGCATGGCCTGAAGCAAAGGCCCAGATCCGGCTGTGCTCCAGAAAGCGCCCGATAACGGACCTCACGGTGATCCTTTCCGACATGCCTGGCACGCCGGGTCGCAGGCAAAATATTCCACGAACCACGAGCGTGATATCGACGCCTGCGCCGCTTGCCTCGTAAAGTTTATCGATCAGGGCGGAATCGCTGAGCTGGTTCATCTTCGCCCAGATCACGGCAGGCTTGCCTTCCTTGGCGTTGGCGATCTCCGCATCTATGCATTCATTGAGTTTTTCGCGCAGCCCGATCGGCGAGATCGACAGAAGTTCGGTCCGCTTGGGCTCGACATAGCCGGTTATGAAATTGAACAGCCGGCTTGCGTCACGCCCCATCCTGGGATCGGCGGTGAAGAAGCTGAGGTCGGTATAGGTGCGGGCCGTGACCGGATGGTAATTGCCTGTGCCAAAGTGGCAATAGGTGCGGTAGCCATCGCCTTCGCGGCGCACCACCATCGATACCTTGGCGTGGGTTTTCCAGTCGACGAAGCCATAGATCACCTGAACGCCGGCGCTTTCGAGCTGGTTTGCCCACAACAGGTTCTGTTCCTCGTCGAAACGTGCCTTGAGCTCGACCACCGCGGTCACAGACTTGCCCGCCTCGGCCGCAGCAATCAGCGCTGCGACGACAGCTGACTGCTTTCCAGCCCGGTAAAGCGTCTGCTTGATTGCAATGACATCCGGGTCCGCTGCCGCCTGCCGAAGGAAATCGACCACCACCTCGAAAGTCTCGTACGGGTGCTGGATGACAATATCCTTTTCTCGGATCGCAGCGAAGCAATCGCCGTCATGCTCAAGGATTCGTTCTGGGTAGCGGGGGGTGTAAGGCTCGAACGTCAGCTCGGGCCGGTCTTCCTCGACGATCGCCGACAGCCCGCTGATACCGATCAGCCCGTCCGTCTTGATCACCAGGGCCTGGTCGAGCCCGAGCTGGTCGCGCAGCAATTCTTCGGCATCGGGATCGAAGCTGCCCTGCAGCTGGAGCATGATGACCATGCCCCGGCGGCGGCGCTGGATCGCCGAGCGGAAATGCCGCACGAGGTCTTCTGCATCTTCCTCTATCTCGATATCGCTGTCGCGCAGCACCCGGAACACGCCGTGACCGCCAATGAGAAATCCGGGAAACAGCTGGTCGGCATGACGCGCGAGCAGGTCCTCGACACTGATGAACACGGCCTTGTCGCCTGGCACGCGGATGAAGCGCGGCAGCGCCTGGGGAATAAGCACCATTTCCATGACCGGCGCGCTGTCAGCTTCCCGCGTCAGCGAGAACAATATGCCCATCCCTGAATTGGCAACGAAGGGGAAAGGGTGGGCCGGATCGATCGCCTGGGGGGTGAGCACCGGCATGATATGTTCGAGGAAGTAATCCTTGAGCCAGCGTTCGCCAGCCGCATCGAGCCGTTCCTCCCTGACGATGCGAATCCCGGCGCTGGCGAGAAGGCCCCTGAGCTCGGTCCAGGCCTGCTGCTGGCCTGCCTCAAGCGCGAGCACCTTGTCGTGAATTTCGGCCAGTTGCTGCGACGGTGTCCTGCCGTCGATCGAGATTTCCTCGATCTGGCGGCGCAGCTGGCCGACAAGGCCCGCGACGCGCACCATCACGAATTCGTCGAGATTGCTGCCGGAAATCGAGAGGAAGCGGAGCCGTTCGAGCAGGGGATAGTTTTCGTTGCCGGCCTCGGCGAGGACACGTTCGTTGAAGGCGAGCCAGCTCAGCTCGCGGTTGAAATAGCGGGCGCTCGCTGCCGCATCGGTGGTGCTGGCGGGAGCGATCTCCGTTTCTGTCGTGGTGTTCTGTCCTTCGAGCATCGTCCCGTTAATCCGGCTTACTTCCGGAATGTCACGCTGATGTGACAGATTTGTGGCGGTAAGCTTGCTGCTGCAGAGTCGTGACATAGTGCCGATTCGCTGCCCGGCAATGATTTCGACCAAGATTCAGGCGATGCCGCGCGCAGCCAAGAGCTTCCGGACGCCCACATTGACCAGCCCTTGGCGCGGCGCTACCAACTTGACGAACACAACCACGCCCGGGAGAGGGAGAATCGTAATGAGTGAAGGTCTGAACCGCCTGTCAGGCAAGGTCGCGATCATAACCGGGGCCGGCCAGGGCATCGGTGCGGCCATCGCCGAATGCTATGCGCGCGAAGGCGCCAAGGTGCTGATTACCGGGCGCACGCAGAGCAAACTCGACGAGGTGGCGAAGACGATCAGCGATGCCGGCGGAACCTGCCTGGCGCTGGTCGCGCTGGCCGGCGAGATCGGGGATGCGAAGAAGACGGTCGAACTGGCCGTGTCCGAATGGGGCCGGGTCGATATCCTCGTCAACAACGCCCACACTTTCACCGACTACCTGCCGATCCTCGACGACAAGATGGAAGAAAATTGCAAGATCGACTTTCAGTCGGCCTTCTTCGGTTCGCTGCAGCTGATGAAGCTGTGCCATCCGCTCATGAAGGAACAGGGCGGCGGCGCGATCATCAACATGGGATCGAGCTATGGTCCGCGCAGCGAGCCGGGCTTCCTCGCCTATTCCGCCAGCAAGGAGGCGATCCGTTCGCTCACCCGCACCGCAGCGAAGGAATGGGGGCCTGACGGCATTCGCGTCAACACGATCCTGCCGTCCGCGCTGACGCCGAAGTCGATCTGGTACCTCGAGGACAGCGGCACCTACGACATCGAGCTCGCCAAGGTCGCCATGCACCGCTTCGGCGAGCCCAAGGACATTGCGCCGACTTGCCTGTTCCTCGCCAGCGACGAAGGCAATTTCGTTACCGGCCAGACAATCGGAGTCGACGGCGGCGCCACGATGTTCTGATGGGCGCCGACTTGCCCAACGGCTGCCTGCAGATTCGCTCCACCGTTCTGGATGGCCGGCTGGAGATTTCTCTCGCGAGTCGGCCGATCCGCCAGCCAGGACCGGACGAGCTGGTCGTCAGGGTGGAGGCGTCGCCGATCAATCCGTCGGACATCTTACCGATGCTGGCCGGCTGCAATCCGGCCGACGGGACGTTTGCCGGTAGTGCCGAAGAACCAAATGTAAGCTTCGAGCTTTCCGAAAGCGCAATGGCGGCACTGGCGGGACGCGCCGGCCAGTCCCTGCCGGTCGGCCTTGAGGGGGCGGGCACCGTCGTCGCGGCGGGCGAGAATGCCACGGAGCTTCTCGGCAAGCGCGTTGCCTTCCTGTCGATGGCGATGGGCGCATTCGGAGAATACTGCACACTTGCGGCGACTGACTGCATGGTGATGCCCGATGGCGTCACGGCGCGCCAGGGTGCGGACCTGTTCTGCAATCCTCTGACCGTGATGGCGATGGTCGAAACACTGGCGCAAATCGGCGAAACCGCGATGATCCACACCGCGGCTGCCTCCAACCTCGGGCAGATGCTGGTGAAAGTCTGCAACGAGGACAACTTGCCCCTCGTCAACGTCGTCCGCCGGGAGGAGCACGTCGAATTGCTACGCTCGCTCGGTGCGGAACATGTCTGCAACTCATCCGCACCGGCATTTCGAGAAGACCTTGCGAAGGCGGTTGCGGCAACCGGCGCAACGGTCGCATTCGACGCGATCGGCGGCGGGACCATGGCGAGCGAGTTGCTGATGGCCATGGAAACGGCAGCCGCCGGACGGATGCCCGCCTACAGCGCCTATGGTTCGGCGGAGATGAAGCGCGTCTATGTCTACGGGCTGCTCAATCCCGGACCCACGGAGCTGCCGCGCCACGGCTATGGCATGCTGTGGAGTGTCGAGGGCTGGGCGATGCCGCCAATCCTTGAAAGCGCCGGCCCGGAGCGGGCAATGGCGCTCACACAGCGCGTCGTCGACAACATCACGACCACTTTCGCCAGCGACTACGGTCACGAGATTTCGCTGGCCGAGGCATTGAGCCGCGATGCCATGGAAGGCTATTGCCGCAAGGCGACCGGCGAAAAATATCTGATCGTACCGTGATACCGCCGCTGGCAGCGGCTTGAGAAAGGCAGCGAATTGACCAATGTCGTCAGGCGCATGGGGCCGAAGGGCTCCGAAATCTGGGTGTCCATGCTGGACGCCGCGGAAGAGATCCTGTGCGAGGACGGCTATGGCGGGCTGACGTCGCGCAACGTCGCCGAACGTATCGGGGTCAAGCAGCGGCTGGTCTATTACTATTTCCGGACAATGGACGAACTGATCGTCGAGACCTTCAGGCGGCTTGCCGTGCGCGAGAAGGAACGGCTGTCGCTGGCGCTCGAAGGCGGTCACCCGCTGCGCGAGGTCTGGAACGTTTATGTCGAGACCACCGACACGCGCTTGGTTTCGGAATTCATGGCGCTCGCCAACCGCATCGAGCCACTGCGCCTGGAAGTGAAGGACTTCATCGAGGAAAGCAGGCGGCTGCAGGTCGCGGCGCTCGAGCGGGTGCTGGCTGCGGGCGACGACGGAAATGCGCTTGCGACGATTGCCGCGGCATTCTTTGCCACCAGCGCGGCGCTCGCCATGCACCGTGAGGCCGCGATCGGCATCGAGGCCGGCCATGACGAGGTTCGGGCGGCGATAGAGCGCTATATCGCCGCGATCGATCCGGACAGCTGAACGCCGGGGGAGAGAAAGCGATGACAGGCAGCGAAATCCGCTTCGATGGCAGGGCCTATGTCGTCACCGGTGCCGGGCGCGGCTTGGGCAGGGCGCAGGCGATCATACTCGCAGCCAGAGGCGCAAAGGTGGTAGTTGCCGACAACGGCTCGGCGATGGACGGCGGAGAGGCCAGTGCCGGTCCCGCCGAGCAGGTAGCCGCCGAAATCCGCGATGCCGGCGGCGAAGCGGTCGCCTCAGCCGGCGATCTATCCACGCTCGAAGGCGCCAATGGCGCGATAGAGGCCTGTCTCGACGCCTTTGGCACCATCGATGGCGTCGCGCATTACGCCAGCACCTGCCCGGACCTGAAGGGTCCCATCGAGATGGAGGACCGCGACATCGAGCTTCTGCTGGCGGTCAACCCGCTCGCCGGCATGCGCATGGCGCGCGCGGCATGGCCGCATATGGTCAGACAGGGCTTCGGCCGCTTCATCTTCTGCCCGTCGGCTGCCGTCTATGGTGCGCAGGGCAGTGCGCCCTATGCCGCTGCGAAAGCCGCCCATATCGGCGTGATCCGCTGCCTTGCGCTGGAAGGGGCGAACAGCAATATCCGCGTCAACGGCGTGCTGCCTTCGGCCAACACCCGCATGACCGAGAGCTTCCTGCCGTCCACCTATGGCCAGTGGTTCTTCCAACAGATGCCCCCGGAACGCGTCGCGGTGGCAGGCGCATTCCTGCTGAGCGAGGCGAGCGAAGTGAACGGCGAGATGTTCGCCGTCGGCGGCGGCCGCATCGCCCGCGTCACTTTCGCCGAGGGCGAGGGCGTATTCGACGCCGGCGATTCGATAGAGGCGGTGCGCGACGCCATGCCCGCTGCGCTCGCGGACACCAGCTGGTCCTATCCCGCCGACCTTCCAGAGCGCACGATCAAGGTCAGCGCGCTGTTCGGGCAGGAACCCGGCTAGCCCTGCTTCGCGCGGCCCGCCCCGCGTATCGCATCGAAGGCCCGGGCGCAGGCAAAGGCGAAAACCGCCGCGATCACATCGGCGCCCCAGTCGCTCAGCTCGCTGTCGCGGTGCAGCACCGGCACCATCTGGACCAGCTCGATTGCGGCGCCGAAAGCGAAGATCGCCAGCATGAAGCGGGAGCGCGAGAGTTTCGGATAGCTGTAATACCCCAGGATGGTGATGGTGAAGAAGGCGAGCATGTGATTGAACTTGTCGCCCTGGACACCAGGCAGGTCCGGCGTGTCGGGCACGACCGCCATCACGAATGCGAATATCGAGGCAGACCAGAATGCCGTTCTGAGAAGCATCAGCATGACCGGCCCATTTCCATCGATACGGCGGGGTTTCAAGTGAAACGCAGCGCGTGTCCCAGCCCCCGGCAGGCTACCGGTACCGAAACCCACCCTTGACGGGGACCCGGATTGAATTCTGCTGGAAGGCGGTTCCCAGGTAGGAGCCGATCAGCATCGGCAGTTCGAGCAACTGCTTTTCGCCGTAAGTCTTGGCCAGTGTATCCCATGTTTCGTCAGAAATGCAGGAGTCGGCGAGGCATTCCTCGACAGCCGCCAGCACCGCGGCTTCATGTTCGGTCCAGCCTTCGGCGGTGGAACCGTGCTTGATGCGGTCGATCTCTTCCTCGGTGACGCCGAATTTCTTGCCGATGTCGACATGTTCGGACCATTCGAAAGCAGCGCCCGCGAGCCAGGCGACGCGCAGCACCGCGAGTTCGCGTTCGCGGCCGGGAATGGTGCCGCTGCCTGCCAGCTCGATACCCATCGCCATCTGGCAGCGGAACATCGCCGGGTTGCGCAGCGTGATCAGGCTGACGTCCGGGATCGGCGTGTCGTGCGGCAGGTTGAATGCGTCCTGGATGCCGTAGATCTGCGCCATCGCGTCCTCACCGATTTCATCGAGCTTGAGCGGTACCAGCTTCGGCCCGTCGCCAATCACCTGTCGCTCGCGTGCGTCGATGTCGAAGTCGAATGTCCCGGTTGGAATCTCACCGATCCTGCCTTGTTTCTTGCTCATGATAATTCCTTGTCTGGTTGTCAGTTTGGCGCGCCCGGTTCCTCATAGGGTGCCCAGCGGTCCATCCTTTCGAGATAACCAGCAAAGAGCTTGCGCACCTCGTCATAGTCGATGCCGAACACCGATGGATCCGGCTTGGTATAGCGCTCGCGCGACTCATTCTGGTCCCACCAGGTCTGCATCGCGGCTTCGAACTCGGGCGACACCTCTTCGCCCAGCCAGTCATAGAGGCCGCGCACCTGGCCGATCGGATCGTGGTGCATCGAGCGGAAGTGGATGTCGTAGAAGCGTTCGTTGTTGCCCGGGCGTTCGCGGAATTCGATGAGGCGGCGCATGCCTTCCGACCAGCCCTCGATATTGAGCTTGCCCATGTAGTGGTTGTCGACCGTGTCGCTGAAGGTCCCGGCATATTCGGCGTACAGCGAGGCGACCGAGAGGATCACGTCGGTCGGATCGCGGTGAGTCATGACGTAGCGCGCCTCGGGAAAGGCGTGGTCGAGATAGGGCATGAACAGGATGTGCGTCGGGCATTTCAACCGCCAGGGTTTCTGCGGTTCGCCCCACTGCAGCATCTTGAGCACGCGGCGCTCATAGAGATAGGTTTCGGTGAGGTCGGCGGCGTTGAACCACTCGGAATAGCTCGGGATCTGGGCATAGGCCTGGAACATCTGGCTCTTGAAATCGAGCGCCATCATGTCCTGGCATTCCATTGCCCCGTCGATCCCGGTCGGCGTGCGCGAGGGCATGGCGGAGACGCCCATCGCCTTCGCATAGGCTTCCCGGCGCGGATCCAAACCTTCCACGGTCGAAGGCGGCGGGCATGGCTGCTGGGATTCCCAGGTGCGCAAGTAGCGGATGCCGGGATCGCTCGAGAGCAGATAAGAGAGCGCGGTCGAGCCGGTACGCGGCAGACTGACGCCGATGAGAACGGGGCCAAGCTCGACATCCTCGATTTCCGGATGGCGCCGGTACCAGTCTTCCACCTGCAGGCGCTGCGAGAGGTAATTGACGATCTGGCCCGTCAGATATTCCTCGCCCCGCGCGTTGAGGTTGGCTTCGGTGTTCAGCGCATTCACCAGAATTTCGAGCCCTTCGCGGAAGCTATCGCCGCCGAAATCGTCGAGTCCGGTGTTAGCCTTTGCGGCCTCTATGAGGTCCAGGTAACCTTCCACGTCTTCTCCTCCAGCGCCAATCAGGCAGCGACTTTCATTTTCCCAAGGCTAGTGCGGTACATAAGCCGCCCGGAATCCTCTTCGTAAGGGGCCGCCCGGTGCATCGCACCGAGGTTCTTCCACATCACCAGGTCGCCCTCCTGCCACTTGTGACTGTATTTGAAAGCGGGCTGCACAGCCCAGTCCATCAGCCGCTGGGCAAATGCTCGCGAATGGATCGGCTTCATGCCGACGATCTGTTCGACCTGCACGCCCATCACCAGCGACTTGCGGCCGCCCGGGTGCGTGTGAACGAGCGGATGGGTGAAGTTGCTGGGCTCTCCAACCCATTCCTCGGGGCCGACTTCGAAATCGAGGATAGGACGCACGCCTGCGTAGACGCTGTGCACCGCACGCATCTGTTCCAGCTTTGCCTTCTCGACGTCGGGCAACGCGTCGTAGGCGGCAGCGGTGCAAGCGAAGTCGGTCTCGCCACCTTCGCCCGCCACGGTCCGCGCGGAAAGCAGCGTTGCGGCAGGCGGGTCCTCCATCGCGGTGACGCCATCCATGTGCCAAAACCAGGTTGCATAGACATATTGCGTTTCGCGCTTGATTTCGGGGTCGAGCGAGACCTTGTAGAATTCCGAATCCTCGCCGTCGCGCTCCAGTTCCCGGGCGGAGAAATCACTTGGATCGCCCAGCAATTCCGTGAACGCCAGCTGCTCCTCGTCGGTGAGGTTCGCCTTGGGAAACACAAGCACCATGCGATCATCGAGCAGCTCGACGCATTCCATGGCGAAGCCGGGATCGGTGAAGTCCGTCTTGCTACAATGAACGACGGCTCCGAACGCGGGTTTCAAATTGTCGTATCGGATGGTCATCGGTCCCGTCCCATATTTCATTCCCGAAGCTCGAAACGCCTGTGCGGCTGGCTTGTCAAGGACGACGTGGCCGCCTTGGCAGTCAATCCGCGCCAATGGCCTGCGCGATCACGCGGTAGACGTGATCCAGATCCTCATCGCCGATGCAATAGGGCGGCATAACATAGATGGTGTTCCCGAGAGGACGCAGCAGCACGTTGTGCTCGCGGAAATGGCGCATCAGCCGGGGCGCGGCATCGTCGAGGTAGCTGTCGCTGCCGGCAATGTCGAATGCGACGATGGTGCCGGTCCGGCGCGGATTACGGATGTCGGCCCTCGCGGCAAGCGCTGCCAGCTGCTCGTCCTGTCGCATGCAAAGGTTCTCGATCCGGCCTGCGACGGGCTCGTCACTCCAGATCGCGAGATTGGCAAGTGCGGCTGCGCAGGCAACCGGATTGGCGGTGTAGCTCGAGGAATGGAAGAACATGCGCGCGCGGTCGGTGCTGTAATGCGCGTCGAAGACCGGCTCGCTCGCCATGGTCACGGCGAGCGGAAGGGCGCCGCCGGTAATGCCCTTGGCGAGGCACAGGATGTCGGGGACGATTCCCGCCTGCCCGCAAGCCAGCAGCGTCCCGGTGCGGCCCCATCCGGTCATCACCTCGTCGGCGATGAACAGCACACCGGCCCGCTCGCAGATCGCATGCATCGCGACGAGCACTTCGGGCTGGTACATCAGCATTCCGCCTGCGCCCAGCACCAGCGGCTCGACGATCAGAGCTGCGGGATTTTCCTTGGCACAGATGCATTCCAGAGCATCGAGCGTGACCTGCTCATGACCGCGCGCGGGAAACGGGATGCGAGCGACATCGAACAGCAGCGGCTCATAGGTGCGGTTGAATACGCCGCGCGCGCCGACCGACATCGCGCCGATGGTGTCGCCGTGATAGGAATGCTCCATCACGACGATGCGGTGGCGCGGTTCGCCTTGCGCCGCCCAGTATCCCAGCGCCATCTTCAGCGCGACTTCGACACTGGTGGAGCCGGAGTCCGAATAGAACACACGGGTGAGCGACTCGGGCATGATCGCGCGCAGCTCACGCGCGAGCTGTTCCGCCGGCTCATGCGTCCAGCCCGCGAAGATCAGCTGGTCGAGTTTGCCTGCCTGTTCGGCGATGGCGGCCATGATCCGCGGATGGCAATGGCCATGCGTCGTCACCCACCATGACGAGATGGCATCGATCACTCGACGGCCTTCCGAAGTGTACAGCGCTGCCCCTTCGGCCCGTTCGACCAGCGGGACTGGCTCTTCCAGCCCGTGCTGGGTGAAGGGATGCCAGACGGGCGACGTCATGGCGCGAAATCCGCCAGGTCGAAATGCGCGGCAAAACTTGCTGCCAGTGCCTCCGGGGAGAGCGGGTCGAGCCACGGCAGCCTGCCCAGCCGCTTCACCCTGCCCATGTCCGAAATGGTGCGCTCGCTGTCCTCGTTCGCCTCACCGACGAACGCGACGCCGAGGATCGGAACGCCGCGGCCCGTCAGCGCTTCAATCGCCAGCAGGCTGTGATTGATCGTGCCGAGCCTGGTTGAGGCAACGAGGACGACATGCTCGCCCCAGCGCGCAAAGATGTCGGCATAGGTCAGCGAGCGGGTCAGCGGCACCAGCACCCCGCCCGCGCCTTCGACGACCAGCGGTGCAGCTGTTTCGGGAAGGGTCAGGCGTTCCGGGTCGATGGCGATGCCGTCGATCTCGGCGGCGCGATGCGGTGAGCAGGGAGTGGCCAGCCGGTATGCCTCTGGCAGGATGCGCTCGCTGCCGATGCCCGCCAGCGCTGCGACCCTGTCGCTGTCGCTGCTGCCGTCCTCGTCCAGTCCGGCCTGCACTGGCTTCCAGTAGGCGGCGCCGAGCGCTCCCGCCAGCGCGGCCGCGAACACTGTCTTGCCGATGCCGGTGTCCGTTCCCGTTACGATGATGCGCCGGCCAGTCATTGCCCGCGGTAATGGCCGGTCACCACCTCATAGGTCACCCGCGCGCCTGATTGCTCGAAACGGCGCATCACCCGGCGCAGTTCGGCAGGCGACAGGGGATGGTGACCGGCGGCGGCGGTCCCTGCCCCGATCGCCTTCAGCGAATGCAGGAAGACGCTTGCGCTGCCCTGGTTTTCGGTGAACCGCTCGACGGCAAGGTCTCCCTCCCGTGCTGCCGGGTTCGACGCTTCCAGTTCGCCCAGAGCGAGAAAGCGCGGCGTGCCGCAGTCAAGGCCCTCGGCATCATGCGCGGCTCGCCATTCGGCTAAGCTGCCCGACGCGAGAGTCGCAAACAGGCAATGTCCTCCCGGCACAAGCCAGCCCAGCATCCTCGCGAGCGCGCTTGCCGGATCCTCGAACCATTGCATCACTAGGCTCGAACAGACGAGGTCAAAGCGCGCGCTTGCGCCCGGATTGCCATATTCGCCGTCGAGCACGGCAAAGCGGACGTCCGGGTTTTCGCCGATCCTTGCCCGACACCGCTCTACCATTGCCGGAGAGATATCGGTGACCAGCCAATTGCCGGTTAGGCCCTCGCCAACCAGCGCCTCGGTCAGAAATCCGGTGCCGCAGCCGATCTCGAGGATGCGGGGATGTTCCGGCAAGTCCAGTTCGGCAATGCGCTTCGCCAGCCGCCGGGCGACCATGCGCTGCACCCGCGCGTGGCGGTCGTAATCGCGCGCGGCGGAAAAGGCGTCCCGGACCTGCTGGCGGTGAATCGCGTTCATGTCAGCTGCTCCATGAACGCTGATATGGCCTCGGCGCAAGTCGCGGCATCCTGGATCGGCAGAAGATGGCCGCCGGATTCTAGCGTGATACGTTCGCAGCGGGCAGCCCTTGAGAAGACTGCGCCACGCATCGCACTTGGCAGGATTGGGTCTTGGCCACCTTGCAGCGAGAGGATCGGCAGGCCGCTTTGAGCCACTAGCTCGCGGCAATCACCTTCGCGGAGCGCGAGAAGGTCTTGGCGGAGCCGGGCCGGATCGAACGGGCCGGCATGCTCGATACTGCCGCAACGCTGACGGAAATCCGTCAGCACTCCCCCGGGATCGGATGCAAACCGCGCGATCATGCGATTGAGCACACGGCGCTGGACGCCCGGAAAGCCCTCGTTCTCGCAAAACCGGTCGAAACCGTTGATGGCGACGATCCCCCGGCAGGCGGACGGCAGGGACGCAAGGAAGCGCATCGTCCCGAAACTGTGAGTCACGGCGACGAAGGGGCCTGTGATCACAAGTTCCGAGGCCTCCCCAAAGTATCCCTTGTCCCACATGGCAGAATCCGGAAATCTGCCGGCCAGCCCGGCCCAGATCGAATTGTCGAAACCCCAGCCGTGGACGAACAGCAGCTTCACCGACAGTCCCGGATGGCTTCGATCAGCAGGTCGATATCCTCAGGCCGTTGCGTCGCCCGCAAGGCAAGACGCAGGCGGCTGGTGTTGGGCGGCACCGTGGGTGGGCGGATCGCAGAGGCGACTATGGAGCGGCTCGCCAACGCGTGACTCAGCCGTACGGCATCGCTCGCTTCGCCGATGATTGCAGGGACGATGTGAGTCGTGGACGGCCCGTGATCGATTCCGAGGCCGGTCAATCCGCTGCGTAGCCGGTCGCCGAGGGCGCCAAGGTGGCACCGTTCGTCATCCATCTCCGGCACAAGGTCGAGCGCGGCGTCGATGGCGCCCAGCACAGCGGGCGGCGGCGCGGTCGAGAAAATAAAACCGGAACAGGCGTTGACGAGATAGTCGCACATCAGGCGCGAGCCCGCGACATAGGCCCCGAACGAGCCCAGCGCCTTGCTGAACGTACCCATGACGAGGTCTGCCGCGCCGGGCGCCGTCGCGGAAAGCCCCGCACCGCGCGGCCCGATCACGCCGGTCGCATGCGCCTCGTCCAAGTAGAGGAAGGCATCGTGGCGGCGAGCGATTTCGCCGAGGCGCGCAAGCCCCGGCATGTCACCGTCCATGCTGAAGACGCTTTCGGTAATGATGATCCGGGCCGGAGCATCACGCCCCTTGCCTTCCAGCAATTCTTCCAGGTGGCCGAGATCGTTGTGGCGGAAACGATGCTGGCGCGCACCGGCAGCGGCACAGCCGTGGTGCAGGCTCGCATGGATCAGCCGGTCGGTGAACACGGCGGCACCGGGAGCAGCGGCAAGCAGTGCCGGCACCACCGCAGCATTTGCCTGCCAGCCAGTGCCGAACAGCAAGGCGGCTTCAGTGCCCTTGAACGCCGCGATCTTTGCTTCGAGCGCCAGATGCGCCTCGCTTGTCCCTGTCACCAGCCGCGAAGCGCCTGCACCCGCGCCCAGCCTTGCCGCCCATTCGCCGGCTCGCTCGGCCAACAGCGGGTGCCGGGCGAGGGCGAGATAGTCGTTGCTTGAAAAGTCCAGGCTCTCCCGACCATCCCGCCGCAACCGCCCTTCGCCGAGCATTTCGGCGGAACGCAGGCTGCGGCGCTGTCCGCGTGCTTCGATGGCGCGCAGTGCGTCCGAGAAATGCTCATCGAGGCTGCTCATGCGCCGAGGCGGTATTGGATGCAGGCGCCGTGCACAATGGCCAGTCTGGAAAGCAAGTTTCGAATTGAGATGCATCCCGGCTCCTTCTGAGGTAGCATTGCCCGCAAAACAGGCTTGGCGAGGAGACATCTCATGGCAACCGCGGCAGTAGTCCGGCCCAGCGGCACGCAGAACGCCGAAACCAAACGCGGCACCTGTCCGATCTGCGGAGCGGCTTGTTATGTCCAGGCGAAAATCGCTAACAATCGCCCGATCGCGATCCGGCCCGACCGCACTGCCGGCCACCCCGCTGATTGCCCGCGCGCCGGCCAGGCGATCGACTATCACGACCACCCCGACCGCATAAATTACCCGATGAAGCGCGTGGGCAAGCGCGGCGAAGGCAAGTGGCAGCGGATCAGCTGGGAACAGGCGATGGACGAGATCGCCGAAAAACTCAGCAGCATCCGCGATCGATTCGGCCCGGAAGCGGTGCAGACCATGGGGGGCTCCTACAAGGGAGCGGGCGACATGTCGTGCTGGCGCTGGTCGAACCTGTGGGGCACGCCCAACATTCTTTATCAAGGCAAGAACTGCGGCGAGGCCGAACTGCTCGCCGAATGGGCGGTATATGGCGACCAGTCATGCATCGGCAATGCGCCGATCCCCGGGGTGACCAAAAGCCTGATCCTGTGGGGCGTGGGCGGTTCGATGGCGACATCGGGCCAGGTCAAGAATCTCAAGGCCTACAAGGCGGCCGGGGGCAAGCTCATCGCCATCGATCCGCGCGCCACCGACATCACCGAGCTCGCCGACATCTGGATGCAGATCAGGCCGGGCTCCGACGGAGCACTGGCCTATGGCATGCTCAACACCATCATTTCCGAAAAGCTATACGATGCCGATTTCGTGGCGAAGTGGTGCATCGGGCTCGATGCGCTGGCCGAAAAGGTCCGGGAATTCACGCCAGAGCGCACTGCCGAAATCACTTGGGTCCCTGCCGATACGATAGTCGCTGCCGCCCGCATGTTCGCGACCAACACGCCGGGGCACATCCCCTTCGGCCTCGGCACCGCCGAATCGGGCAGGAGCACCACGGCGGCAGTGTTCGGCAAGTGCTACCTGCGAGCGATCACGGGCAACTTGGACATCATGGGCGGCTCGCGCTTCGCCGACGAGCCTGTCTCGACGCGCCTCATCGAGGAGATGCACTGGGACACGCTGATCGACCATCCCTTGCGGACCCGCGACAACATCAGCTCCGACCGCTGGCCGATTGCGTCGGTCAAGGGCCTGAAAGCCTATCGCGCGGCGATGGCCAAGGTCCATCCGCGCGGCATCGGTCCGCAGATCTACAATATGGTGGTGGCACCGGCGGCGATCCCGGACGCCATCCTCCAAGGCAAACCCTATCCGGTGAAGGCCTGGATCCTGCAGGCCGGCAACCCGTTGGTCGCGCTCAACGACGCGAAACGGCTTCACGAAGCGATGATGAGCGACGAACTCGAACTCAGCGTCAACATGGACCACTGGATCACGCCCTGCACCGAGCTGGCGGATTACGTGCTCCCCGCGACCGACGGGCTGGAGCGCCCGCTGCTTTCCAACATGTGGGGTTTTGCCGACGCCCATTCGGCGGCGGAACGCATCGTCGAGCCGCTCTACGAGCGCCGCGACGACTATCAACTGTGGCGCGAACTCGGCAACCGGCTGGGCCAACAAGGCATGTGGCCGGAGACGATGGAGGAATGGTTCGATTCGATTCTCGAACCGTCAGGCACCAGCCTTGCCGAACTCGCCAATCAGGACGTGCCGTGGCTGATGCCCGAAGCGCCGGACCGGCGGTTCGAGAAGGTCGGATTCGCGACGGCCTCAGGCAAGGTCGAGCTGTCCTCGGACCTGCTCGAAAGCCTAGGATACGATCCCATTCCCGAATACCAGGAACCGGCCTGGAGCCCCGAGGCCACGCCCGAGCTGTTCGAACAATATCCGCTGGTGCTGACCACCGGCAATTCCCTGAAATGGTACTACCGCTCGCAGCACAAGCATCTCAAGGTGATGCGCAGGCAGCATCCTTACGCACAGGTCACGCTGCATCCTGCTACGGCCACCGAGCTTGGCATCGTGCAGGACCAGATCGTCTGGGTCGAAACGCCAATGGGCCGGGTGAAACAGCAGGCGAAGCTTGAGCCCGGCATGCATCCCCGCGTCGCCCATGCAGACAGCCACATGTGGTACCCCGAGCGCGAGGCGGAAGGCGACGCCCATTACGGCGTGTGGGAATCGAACATCAACGCGATCCTGCCCGACGGTGAGGAATACACCGATTATGCCGGCGACAATTACATGCGCGGGCTGATCTGCAGGCTTTATCCGGTGGAGTGATTCGTCCGGTCAGGCACTGCACGAGGCCCCGCCAAGCACGCAAAACCGCGCGCAATGCGGGTGGTTGAGTGCAACCGGGTGGTCCGCTTCGGCAAGCGTGCGGCCAAGCGTGAAACCCGGCTCGTATGGGAGCAGTGTGCATGCGACGACGCAGGGCTCCGCTTCGCCCTTGCGGTGGACGACCATGCGGCTCGACGCGCACATCACGTCGTCCGGAGACTTGCCCAGGATCGACCAGCAATCCGTTGTAATCTCGGCGATATCTGCTCCGGCATCCATTTCAGGGAACAGCACGAGGCTGGCCGGGTCATAGGCGTCGAGCGCGATGCCTTCGCGCTGGAACAGGCCGGCATAGCCATTTCTGGCTGCTTCCTGCCCTTCGCCTTTGAGCTGCCGCCCGGCGACGGCGATGCGAAAGCCTTTAGTTGACAGCCACTTGACGCCAGACAGCGCAGGCTCCCAGCTCGCCATGCCGCGTTCCGCTTCGTGAACCGCCTGCGTATGATGATCGAGGCTGACCCGCAGTGTCAGCCTGCCGCCAAAGCGCCACCAAAGCGCCATCAAGAGTGCCTCATGGTGCCGCATCGGTCGCATCGCGTTGGTCAGCACCAGCACATCGAAACCGCGCGCGAGGGCATCCTCCAGCATCGCCGGGAACTCGGGGTTCATGAAAGGCTCGCCGCCGGTGAAACCGATCTCGCGCGTCGGCAGGCCGGTCCGTTCCACTTCGTCGAGGAAGCGGCGCACATGCGCGGCGGAGAGATATTGCAGCGCGTCGTTGGCCGGGCTGCTCTCGATATAGCAATTGGCGCAGGAGACGTTGCACAGCGTGCCGGTGTTGAACCACAGCGTTTCGAGCGCGGAGAGAGCAACGCTCGCACGCGGTTCGCCCCTGGCGGTCCAAGCCGGATCGGCGAATTTCTCGCGCGGCAGGCGCGGCGCTGCGGGCAGGAATGGCGATGGCCCTGCCGGCGCGTTGCGGCTCCTGGCTCGCGGCGCAGTCATCCGCGCAGCCGGCGCATCTTCGCCACCAGCGAGGCCCAGCGCTTCGGCCAGGCCCCGAACACCACCGGCTCCCAGGCCGCGAAGCTGGCGGCCTTGGAAATCTCGCCGCGCGTCGGATAGGCGACCACCGCCGAGCCCAGCGCGAATGTCGAGGCCTTGCCGGCGATCACCTGCGACCATGGCAGCAGCAGGTCGCCAGCGCCTGCTCCCACGATGGTGACGCCCAGCACCTTGCGGCCCTTCGCCACCAGCTTGATGAAGCCCGCCGTCTCACCCTCGGCGATGGCGCGGTCGTTGTCCGCGAAGTCCTCGCGGATAACCGTCACTTTAGCCCCGAACCGCTCGCGCGCTTCGGCCTCTGTTAGCCCGATCTGGGCGAGCTGCGGGTCGGTATAGGTGCAATGCGGCAGCGCGGACCAGTCGGCCTTCTGTGGCAGGCCCAGGGCGACTTCGACCGCGACCAGCGAGCCCTCGTAACCCGCCGCATGGGTGAATCGCGGGCCGTCGCGGCAGTCGCCTATCGCGTAGATCCGCCTGTTCGAGGTCCGCCGCCGGGCATCGACGCGGATGCCGTTCGCAACGGTCTCAACGCCCGCGATGTCGAGGCCAAGGTGTTCAACGTTAGCCTTGCGCCCCGCCGCGATAAGCAGGTGGCTGGCGATGACGTGCGTGCCATCGCTGCATGTCACACCGATGCCGCCGTCTGCTGCCTCGACCCGGGCAGCATGCCCGGAAACGAAACGCACGCCTTCCGCAGCAAGTTGCGCCGCGACCAGTTCCGCCGCCGCCTCGTCGTCGCGCGCCATGGGCCGCTGGGGCTCGATAAGTGTGACATCGCTGCCGA
>CAYPFE010000002.1:0-26366 GCA_964409895.1 uncultured Novosphingobium sp. | reverse complement strand
TGGGAGCACCAGAAAGAGATCGAATGGTTAAAAAAGTCTTGCCGATCCTTTAACTAGTTGTTAACCAAGGGATACCGCGCGCCATGCGGCAACTTTTGGGGAACAACTATGTTCGGTATCTGGCAAGGCCTTCAGTGGTGGTTCGGCAGCTTCTAAGCTGCTGAAAATCCAACTGATTAGATTGGCGGTACCTAGCCCCTCCGATGTGGGGGGCAGGTGCATCCGTCTGATTCGGTACTAACAACGAATACGGTGATATTTCACGCTGAATTCGAGCGTCTGAAGACCGATTCGGGAAAAATGATTGTCATTCTTGGGTGGTTCACTGATTGTGAGCGCGCCCCGTTTGTTGCGTTTAGGACTCTCCGTGACCTAGCGCCAGATATGCGGCGCTTTGCATTTCGCTGAGCCTGCTTTCGGTTCTCTCGAATTCGAAGCGGCCGCTTCCTGCTTCATAGAGCTGCTCAGGCTGTGCATCCGCGGTGGCTATCAGCTTCACCTTGTTTTCGTACAGTGCGTCAATCAGCGTCACAAATCGCGCAGCCTCGTTGCGTTTGTCTTGGCCCATGCGCGGGATGCCGACGATGATGACCGTGTGATAGGTCCTTGCGATCGCCAGGTAGTCGGCTGCGCCTCGCGCCTCGCCGCACAGCCGTTTGAAGCTGAAGACTGCTACCCCCTTGAGCGATTTCGGCACATGCAGCATGCGTCCGCCACCCACGTCCAGTTCCGCGCTTGGCACATGGGCGCTGTCTTCGGGCGGATAATCGGTCAGGCGGAAGAAAGCCTCGCGCACCTGCGCGGTGGCTTCGTCGCCAAGCGGCGTATGCCAGGTCGCCATCCCGGCCAGACGCTCGAGCCGGTAATCGACCGGGCCGTTCAGCGTGAGCACGTCGAGTTCGCGTTCGATCAGTGCGATGAACGGCAGGAAATGCTCGCGGTTGAGGCCGTCCTTGTACAGCTCGGATGGCTGGCGATTGGACGTCGTCACCGCGCTGACGCCTTGCTCGACGATAAGGTTGGTGAACAGCCGGCTCATGATCATCGCATCGGCCGAGTTGTTGACTACCATCTCGTCGAAAGCGAGGCAGCGTACGTCACGTGCAAGAGTGGCTGCAACCGGCGGGACCGGGTCCCCCGATTCCTTCTTTCGTTCCTCCCGCAGCAGCGCATGGACTTCCAGCATGAAGGCATGGAAATGGACGCGCCGCTTGGCCTCTATGCCAAGCGTTTCGTGAAACAGGTCCATCAGCATCGACTTGCCGCGTCCGACGCCGCCCCAGAAATAGACGCCGCGCGGTAGCTGCCGTTTACGGCCCAGCAGGCGGCCGAAGACGCCAGGGGCGCCGGGCGCGGCCTCTAGCTCTTCCTGAAGCAATTGCAGCCTCTGTGCAGCGGCGGCCTGCTCGGCATCGGGGCGGAGCTCGCCGGCTTCCAACAGCGCGTGATAGGCCTCCAGCATCCCCGCCATCGCGCTCAGCTGTACCGGCGTACGGTGCCGGTGAAGGAGGCGATGAGGTCGTCGTCCTGGACGATCAGGCCCCTAAGGAAAGCCAGCCGCCGGGTTTCCCGCAGCACCTCGACCACAGAATCGAGCGGCCGGGAGGGATCGCCGGCACCGATGAACTGCGTCGAGGTGTCGACCGTGACAGAGCGCGATGCGTCCGTCCCCCTCAGCAGATGAAGTGCGGCGAACATCGAGCAGTCGACCAGGCCCAGCGTCGTGCCGCCATGGATGCCGTTGCCGCCGTTGGTGTGGTGCTGCTTGACATCCATCCGCACCCTCGCGGTGTCTTCACCCTCGGCCTTCAGCCGCAGAGCACCGATCACGAACGCGTTGAAGCGCGTGGCGTCGTTCAGTTCCCAGCGATGCCAGCCTGGATGCTCCGGGTCCGGCCTCATGGTGAAGCCGACGGGTTTGCTGTCGGTGTTCATATTTAGGACTTCTTATGTGGCCTGTTGAACTTGCTCGCCATGGATTCAGCATCCATGCCCAATAGTGCGCGTGCGATCGACAAGGATGTGCCCTGAGGAATATCTGTTGAGGCAAACTCCAATTCGAGGACGTTTCTAGAGCTCTTCCCGTTGCTGGCTGCTTTGATTTTCCTTGCTACGAGCTTGGGTTGTTCGCCCGTGTTGTCGAAAATCCAAGCACGGTCGGCAGCAGCAAAGAACCACGGCATTTGCTCAAGAGAGCGCGTTCGTCGCGCCTCTACCTTGTCTGGAGGTACATCGTGCCCTCCTTTTGATACTCGAGTTGCGATACGTTCCAGTTGCTTCTTCAATGTATCGACTACTACATAGGCGAAACAAATTTCGTAGCCATGCGATTGCGCCAATTCCACCAAACGGCGATACTTCGGCGTGGACAGGACTGTTTCGACTCCAACAGTCTGATGGACCAGAATCGACCTTTCAAGCCATTGTTCGATCCGCTCTATCGCCGCCAAGTTGGCCTGTTCTTGTGACAGGCCTTCGACGTCCCGCAGACGGGCGGTCAACAAGTCTGGGTTGATAATCCAAACAGAACCGTCGAGGCCTAGAACGTCTCCTTGTCCATAGGCCGTGCTCTTGCCGCTACCGTTTGGCCCTGCGATGATCCAGAAACGCGGGCGGTTGGCCCCGGCGACCGCCAATTGTCAGATATCCAGTCCGAGCGCCTTGTTTTCGGCGCGCGCCTTTCGAACATTAGCGCGAAAAAGTGAGAGAAAGTCGGCGGCAAATGTTGGACTATCAGGGTCAATCATTCGAATGCGCACCGGTTTTCCATCTGGACCAACTGCGGTCCGATATCGTGGACGGCTCGGTTTGCCTACGTCGATTTCGTCGGTCAGGATGACCTTGGGATTTTCCATAATCCTCTCAATCTATTCCCATACTATGAAAAAACAAGTGCAGCCCCCTATACGTGGCGCTCGGCCTGCATCTTCTTGATTTCGGCGATCGCGCGGGCTGGCGAGAGGCCTTTGGGGCAGACGTTGGCGCAGTTCATGATCGTGTGGCATCGGTAGAGCCGGAACGGGTCTTCCAGCTCGTCCAGCCGCTCGCCGGTCATCTCGTCGCGGCTGTCGGCAAGCCAGCGGTAGGCCTGCAGCAGGATCGCCGGGCCGAGGAACTTGTCCGAATTCCACCAGTAGCTCGGGCACGAGGTCGAGCAGCAGGCGCACAGGATGCATTCGTACAGCCCGTCGAGCTTCTCGCGCTGTTCCGGCGACTGCAGCCGCTCCTTGCCCGAGGGCGTGGTCGATACGGTCTGCAGCCAGGGCCGGATCGAGGCATATTGCGCATAGAAATGGGTGAAGTCCGGCACCAGGTCCTTGATCACTTCCATGTGGGGCAGGGGCGTGATGCGAATAGCGCCCTTGAGGTCCTCTATCGCGGTGGTGCAGGCTAGCCCGTTCGACCCGTTCATGTTCATCGCGCAAGAGCCGCAGATCCCCTCGCGGCAGGAGCGGCGGAACGTCAGCGTCGGATCCTGCTCGCTCTTCATCTTGATGAGAGCGTCGAGCACCATCGGCCCACAGCTGTCGAGGTCGATCTCGAAAGTGTCGTATCGCGGGTTCTGGCCGCTGTCCGGATCGTAGCGGTAGACCGTGAACTTCTTGACCCGGCTCGCGCCCTCGGCCTTGTGGGCCTTGCCCTGCTTGCTGATCTTGCTGTTCTTTGGGAGCGTGAAAGTGGCCATGTCCGGTCCTGGATTTGCGAGTTTCCCTGCAGGTCTCTCTAGCGGTTTGGCAGTGGCTGGCAAGTGTTGGCGGCGCTGGCCGCCTCGAGTTCCCCGAAACTGGCGGACCAGGCAGACGCGGAATGAAGGGGGTGACAAGTGTCACCCGTGTGTCACTCTTGATTTATCCTGTATAAACAATCCTTTGACTACTTAAGGGTGACAGTTTGCGTTTTTGAGTGCGGTTCCCTGCATTTCCAACGCCGGCCAACCGCAGCTCGCCCACCTGCGCCGGGGCCGTTTCAAGGCTTAGACCAGAGAGGCCCGGCGTAGGAAACTGGAAAATCGCCACGAAAGCCCTGGGTGACCAGGGTCACGGGCCCACCCCCGGCCCCTCCCGCTTGCGGGAGGGGAGCGAGGCTTGCCGGTGCGCGGGCGCGGCTAGTCGCAGCGGGGTCGGCCTTGAGGAGCGGGTGGCCCGCAGCCAGCCCCCCCCTCAAAACACCGGAAACGGATGCTTGCCCCGCATCGCCACCATCTTTTCCGCATCCGCGCCGTAGCGGTAGCGGGTGGTTGAGTGGATCGGGTCCTTGTCGAAATGGGGCACGACCTTTTCGCCAATGGTGCGGATGATCTCGCGGGCGACGTCGATGGGCGCGGTGATGGGGATGGCGAAGCCGATCTGGTCGACGCCGGCGGCCTCGTAGACCTTCAAGGCCTCGATCACCTGATCGGGACTGCCAACCGGCAGGCCGGCGTGTTCGATCGCCATTTCCGCCTGCTCCATGGTCATGGCGGGCGGGATGATGGGCCATTCGGGAAAGCCTTCCGGGCGCGGGAAGGTGTCGTGATAGCGGTGCATCAGCGCCAGCAGGCGCGATGAGCCATAGTTGACGAAGGCCTCGCGCGCGTCCCTTGCATCCGGCAGGCAGACCACGCCCTGGGCGATCATGAAGTTGTTATTGACGTAATGGCCGACGGGCTCGCAGTTGGCGATACCTTCCTTGTACAGGTCGACATGGCGGGCCATGTCTGAATTGTCGGTGAAGGCGAAGCCGAAGCCCAGCGCGCCGAGCCCGTGCTTGCCGGCCTTGACGAAGGACGGGGGGCTGCCGACCGCCAGCCACATCGGCGGGTGCGTGCCGACGCCGCCGAAGGGCTTGGGAAAGATGTCGCAGGGCGGGGTCTTGTAGAGCGCGGTGTCGTGCGAATAGCTGTCTGCCGACCAGATCTTTTTGAACTCCCAGATCACCTCGTCCCAGTTCGCCCTCGTGGTGTCCTGGTCGAGCCCGAAGATTCCGATCTCGTGGCTGCCAGCACCACGCCCGGTGCCGAATTCGAAGCGGCCCTCGGAAAGGTGGTCGCACATCGCCGCGCGCTCGGCGAGGCGCACGGGATGGTTGGTGACGGGGTTGAGCGGCCAGATGCCGGCGCCGACATGAATGTTCTGCGTCTGGGCGAGCGCGAAGGGGATGAAGCTCTCGCTCGCCGACATGTGCGAATATTCGTGCAGCCCGTGGTGTTCGGACACCCAGGCGTATTTGATGCCGTATTTGTCCGCCTCGCGGATCAGCGCGAGTTCGTAGAGATATTGTGCGTGCTCCTCGACCGGATTGCGAGACCGGTCTTCCAGGCAGGTCGCCTGCACGAATATGCCGAATTCCATGTGTTTTCCTCTCCTGACCGGGCCGGGCCTAGCGACAGCTCTCCATGCTCACCCGCGCCATTCGTGCCAGCACCGGGAAGGCCTTGGCGCGTTCCTCGGCCTGCGCGCTGGCCGCCGTGCCGCGCAGCACCCGGCCCTTGATACCGTGAAAGATAGCAGCGAGGCGGAACAGATTGAAGCAGATGTAGAATTCGAAGTTCGCGATCCCCTCGCGCCCGGTCCGTTCGCAATAGGCGGCGACGTAGTCTTCCTCGGACGGGATGTTGAGTGCGGCAAGGTCGGCCTCCGCGAGGCCCGGGACGATCGTGGGCGGCATGCGGTACATCATCGTCTGGTAGGAAAAGTCCGCGAGCGGATGGCCCAGCGTCGAAAGCTCCCAGTCGAGCACGGCCAGCACGCGTGGCTCGGTAGGGTGGAAGATCATGTTGTCGCAGCGCATGTCGCCATGGACGACGCTGGTCTCGTCGCCCGCCGGAATATTGTCTGGCAGCCATTCGATCAGCGCGTCCATGTCGGCGTTGCGCCCGGCAAGCTCGTCGGCGAGGTACTGCCTGGTCCAGCGCCCGATCTGGCGGGCGAAATAGTTGCCGGGCTTGCCGTAGTCGCCCAGCCCGATCGCCTCGGGATCATAGGAATGCAGAAGGGCGATGACCTGGTTCATCGCGTCGAAATAGGCGGGGCGGTCTTCGTGCGGGACATCGGGAAAGGTCGCGTCCCAGAAGATGCGGCCCTCGACCATGTCCATGACGTAGAACCAGGTGCCGATGACGGCGTCGTCCGTGCAAGCCCTGTGGATTTTCGCGACCGGGTAGCCTTGGGCTCCGAGCGCCATCTGCACGCGTGCCTCGCGGTCGACGGCGTGGGCGCCCGGCAGCAGCTCGCCCGGTGGCTTGCGGCGGAGCACGTAGTTCTTCGCAGGCGTCGACAACCGGTAAGTGGGGTTGGACTGGCCGCCCTTGAACTGTTCGACTTTGAGCGGTCCCGCGAAGCCCTCGACATTCTGCGCCATCCATGCGGCGAGCGCGCCCTCGTCGAAACCATAGCCCTCGCGCACCGCGGTGGTGCCGGTGTTGGCCTCGGTGAAGGCGTCGGTCATTGGCAGTTCGCTTCCCGCCACTCGCGCTTGATCTTCTTGGCGAGGCTCCATTTGTGGACTTCGGTCGGGCCGTCATAGATGCGGAAGGCGCGGACTTCTCGGAACACCTGCTCGACCACGGTGCGGTCGGTGACGCCGATGCCGCCCATCACCTGCACGCAATTGTCGGCAATCGTCATCAGCGCTTCGGACACATTGACCTTCGCCATCGAGCTTTCGACGGTAGCGAGGCTGCCCGTATCGAGCACGGAAGCGCACCAGTCGATCATCAGCTCGCACTGCTTGATGAGGATGCGGTTGTCGGCGAGCTTGAAGCCGACGCCCTCGTGATCGATCAGCGTCTGGCTGAAGGCGGTGCGGCGGCAGGCGTAGTCGGTGGCGATCTCCTGCGCGCGGATGCAGCAGCCGAGCCAGCGCATGCAATGCGAAAGGCGGGCAGGGGAAAGGCGGATCTGCGCGTATTTGAAGCCCTCTCCGGCCTCGCCCAGCATCTGGTCGGCGGGAATGCGCAGATTGTCGATGGTGAGCGTGGCGTGGCTGCCCGGCATCGAGGTGTCGATGGTGTTGGGGATTTCGTCGATCCGGATGGCCGGGTCCGGCAGGTCGACGAGGAACATGCAGGCGCCTGTTTCCGCCCTGCCCATGATGATGCCGACACTCGCGCCCTTGTAGCCGGTGATGAAGGTCTTGCGCCCGTTCACCACCCAGTGATTGCCGTCGGGGTAGCACTCGGTCTTCATCATCGAGGGATCTGAGCCGGCGCCTTGCCAGTCGGCGGGTTCGGTCATGAGGAAGGCGGAACGCGCGCGACCTTCGACCAATGGCTTCAAGAAGCGCTGCTTGTGCTCGTCGCTGCCGACATGGCCGATGAGGTACATGTTGCCCTCGTCAGGCGCCATGGTGTTGCACGCCAGCGGGCCCAAGGGCGAGAGGCCGGATTTGATCAGCACCACCGCCGTTTCGCGCTGGTTGAGATGGCTGCCGTCCGCGCGGATATGGGGGGTGAGGACGCCAGCCTCGCGCGCCTTGTCCTTTAACTCGAACACCATCTCGTCGAGCGGCGCGCCATGATGGTCGCGGCGCGGGTCCTGCTCATAGGGGATCACCGTTTCGCGCACGAAGGCCTCGACCTTTTCCGCCATGTCGAGCGCATATTGGGATATGGTCATAGGGATTGTCCGTCGTCGAGGGTGATGACCGAGCCGGTCATGTGCAGCGAAGCATCGCTCAGCAGGTAGAGCACGGTTGCGTCGAGCGAATCCACGGGTTGCAGCCGCTTGCGCGGGAAGGAAGCAATCTGTGCCTTGCCGCCTTCTGTGGAGAACCAGTCTCCGGCCAGTTCGGTGTCGATATAGCCGGGCTGGATCGTGTTGACGTTGATCCCCTGCCGCAGCCATTCGCGCGCCAGGCTGCGGCACAGGTTCACGATAGCCGCCTTGGCGGCGGAATAGGCGACTTCGCCTTGAATCGGAGCGAACGAACTGATTGAACCGACGAACAGGATGCGGCCCTTGCCACTTTCGCGGCTGCCGCCAGCGATCATCCGCTTTGCACCTTCACGTGCGGTCAGCAAAGCGCCGAACAGGTTGGTGTCGATGAGGTTGCGGAACGCATCAGCGGCGACTTCGGTGGTCCGGCCAGGCGCCGTGATCCCGGCATTGGCGATCACCGTGTCGATTGCGCCGAACCGCGCCTCGCCTGCATCGAACGCGGCGATGAGCGACGCCTCGTCGGTCACGTCCATGTCGACCGCAAGCGCTTCCAGACCACCTGCCTCCAGTTCGGCGACCAGCGCGTCGAGCTTGTCCCTGCGCCGTGCGCCTAGCACAAGTCTGGCACCCGCCTTGCCCGCGATCCGCGCGAAATGCGCGCCGAGGCCGGAAGAGGCCCCGGTGATCAGGCAGGTGCGGCCGGTGAGGTCAGTCATGTTGCGCTCCAAGCATCCGCGCGCCAGCGCGTCAACCGATGCGAGCGTGGAGCCTGTAAATCGCCCGCGATTTCGACTAGGAAGGCTGCAAACAGTGGAGAGGTCCCCATGTCAGCCATCACCGCAACCCATCTCGGCGACAACCTGCCGTTCGGCGCACGCATTTGCGGCGTTACCCGCGAATCGCTGGATGACGAAGCCAACCGCGAGCTGATCCGCCGGACCCTGCGCGAGCGCGGCGTCATCGTCTTCGAGGATATCGAGCAGACCGGCGAAATGCAGGTCGCGCTCAGCAAGGTGCTGGGGCCGTTGAAGGACCATCCCGTCGCCACCGTCGAACGCGCCGACGAGGACCTTGCCGAAGGCGTCATCGCCATCCGCTCGGACGGCGACACGATGATGGTCGAGGAGGACGGCAAGCAGCTGGTCACCTGGCAGCCGTGGCATTTCGACCATTGTTACCAGAACGAGCTCAATTATGCCGGCGTGCTGCGCTCGGTCAGCCTGCCGCGCGATGACGGCATGACCGGCTTTGCCGACGGTATCCAGATATGGAACGACCTGCCCGACGACCTCAAGGCCAGGATCGACGGCAAAACCGTGATCCACACGCTTTTCCTGCGTCTGTCCGACATGAAGTTCGACACCGGCGGGTTCGAAGTGGTGATGGATGCGGACGACGAAATCTACAAGTTCGCCGCCACCCTGCCGCGCGCGCTGCATCCGGCGGTGTGGCGGCGCGAGACGGGCGAGAAGGTGTTTCACATGGCGCCCTGGATGGCATTCGGACTGCTGGAAGACGAAAGCGAAGCGGGCGACCGCCTGTTCGCGGAAGTCTGGGAAGCCGCCAAGAAGGTGATGAAGTCCTATTACCACAAGTGGCAGGGCAGTGAGATGGTCGCCTGGGACAACCACCGCATGCTCCACCGCGGGCAGGGCTCGTCACCCGACGAGGTCCGGGTGATGCACCGTACCACGATCAAGGGCGATTATGGGCTGGGCCGCTGGGACGAGGGGCACCTCGCGACGCGCTGGGTGCCGGAGGCGGCGGAATAGGCCGCGGATTCAGGCACACTCATGCAAACCGCGATGGACTCTACCAACCTCCGTTCGCCCTGAGCTTGTCGAAGGGCTGTTCTCCACTTCGGCGCGGCGCCAGAAGAAATGCAGTCCTTCGACAAGCTCAGGACAAACGGTTCTTGAGTAGCCCGCTTACATATGCCGGTCGAAGTCCGGTCTCGGCCCAAGCAGGAAGAACAGCAGGCCAGAGATCAGGAAGCCCGGGATCGTTGCCCAGATAACCGGCCAGTAGGACTGGGTCATGTCGTAGAGGTAGTTGGCGACGAAGGGCGAGACGCCCTGGGCCATGGTCGTGGTGATGCTGATCGCGCCGTAGAAGAAACCGAAGCTCTTCGCGCCCATGTAGACGCGGGTGAGATAGACGATGGCGTTGAGCTTCATCCCGCCGGTCAGCCCCCAGCTCAGCACCGCAATCATGCTGGCGGTGAAGGAACCGGGAAACAGCAGCAGGCCCGCCGGCATGATCAGCGAGACCAGCGCCGCGCCGATGGCCAGCTTGCGCACGTCATAGCGGTCCATCAGCCAGCCGCCGACCAGACGGCCGATGAAGGAAGCTATCCCCATGGAACTGAGAATCCAGATCGCGTCCACGCGCTCCAGGCCGGTGAAGGTGAGCACGGGGACCATGTTGAGCATCACCGCAACGCCGGTCATCGCGCTGAACAGCGAGGCGAGGAACAGCATGTAGAACGCCGGGACTTTCAGGCCTTCGAGCGGGCCATAACCGCTGGCTTCCATTTGGCCGTCTTCGATCAGGGCTTCCTCGTCAGCCGCGCTCGCGACCACGCCGGATTTCGGCACGAACAGGAAGATCAGCGGGAATACCACCGCACACCAGACAGAACCGACGCCGATGAACACCATGCGCCAGCCATGAGTGACCAGCAGGTACTCGGCGAAAGGCGGGATGAGCATCTGGCTGACGCTGATACCGGCGATGGTGATCGCAATGGCCATGCCGCGTCCCTTGTTGAAGATCGTCGAAACAGGGGCCAGCCATACCGTCGAGGTAAAGGCGGCGGGAATGCCGAACAGCGCCCAGCCTGCACGCCAGTGCAACAGGGAATCCGCCGTGCCGATGGTAATCGCGGCCAGCAGGGAGAAGGTCACCACCAGGATGCCGCAGCGCCAGGGTCCGAAGCGGTCGATCAGGTGGCCGGCAGGGGCCGCGAATACGAGGCCCATCAGCGAGACGATCAGCGGGCCCGACGAGATCTGCGCCCGGCTCCAGCCCATTTCCGATTCGATAGGTTCCAGCACGATCCCGAAGATCACCGACAGCATTGCCGCGAGCGCCATGCCGGCGGCTGTCGCCATGACCAGCGGCCAGTGTCGCTTCCATTCGGCTGCGGCGGTTTGCGGAATCGTGATCGTTGCCATCAGGCTGCGCTCTCATGCTTCGAAAAGTCGGGGTAGGGCCCGAGGCTCAGAAACAGAAATGCGCCGATGGCGAACATCGGCAGCGCTGTCCAGAAGACGGGCGTATAGCTTTGCGTCATGTCATAGACCAGATTGGCGAACAGCGGGCCGAGGCCGACGCCCATTCCCATCGCCGCCATGATCGTTGCATAGACTGTCGCATAGGCACGCTGGCCGAGGTGGCGGCTGGCGAGATAGGCGATGCAGGGCGATTGCGCCCCGCCCATCAGGCCCACGGTGACGATGCCAACGATGGCGGCTGCGACACTGCCGGGAAACAACAGCAGCATTGCGGGGAGCATGAACAGCATCGCGCTGGTTCCCGCGGCGATGAAGCGGGCGTCTACCCAGTCGATGAACCCGCCGCCGATGAGCCGCCCGACGATGGTGAAGATGCCGACCAGGCTGGCGACCTGCGCGGCGGTGGCGGGAGACAGCGAGTTCCAGCGCAGGATCGGTATCAGGTTCATGATCATCGCGATGCCCACGAAATTGGCGATCACGGCGGCGCTGGCGAGCTTGTAGAATGCTGCGGAGGTGAAAGCTTCCCGGGCGGTCAGCCCCGGGACACCGGCTGCCTGCTTCTCCGGCGCGTGTTGCTTGTCGCGCGATGCCGCTCCTTCTTCCGCAGGGAGCCGCAGGAACAGCAGCATCAGCGTGAACACCACCGCGTACCAGATCAGCGCGAGCCAGAGGTAGGACTGCTGCCAGCCGTATTGCGAGACCAGCCAGTTGCCGAGATTGGGCACCACGAAGGAGCTGATACCGGAGCCCGACAACACGATCGCCATGGCAAGCCCGCGCCCCTTGTTGAAGGCGCGGGTTGTCGGCATCACGCACAGCGTCGGCAGGATCGCGCTGCACAAGCCGATCACCACCCACACCGCCCACCACTGCCACAGCTGTGGTCCGATCTGCGACAGCATGGCGGTGGCAGCGCAGATCAGGGTGACGTTGCCGAGCGCGATCAGGCGCGGCCCCACTTTGTCGACCAGCGCGCCGAGTACGGTGCCGAACAGGATGGTCATCACCGATACGATCAATGGCCCGGTCGAGATGTCGGCCCGGCTCCAGCCGAAATCCTCTTCGATCGGCACGACCATGACACCGAAGGCGGATGTCGATAGCGCCGCCAGCGACATGCCCGATGTCGCCGCTGCGACCAGCGGCCAGTGGCGGCGCCATTCCGCTGCAGCAGTTTGCGGTGCCGTGCTCAAATCACTTGCCCCCATCCTTCTCCGCCGCCCGCTTAGTGCGCCGCTTGCGTATTGTCGCGCGAAAAATCCGGATAGGGGCCAAGGAACAGGTAGGCCACGGCAGACGTGACCAGGATCGGCACGGCCGCCCACATCGCCGGCTGGTAGGACTGCGTGAGGTCATAAACGACGTTGGCGAGCAGTGGCGCAACCGCCACAACCAGCGCGATCGAGGCGTTGATGGCGCCGTAGAGCGCCCCGAATGCGCGCTGGCCAAGATGGCGGCTGGCAAGGTAGGCCAAAGCGCCGATCTTGGCACCACCGCCGAAGCCGTAGATCACGACGGCGATGCCGGCGATCGCCGTCGAACCGGGAAACACCAGCAGGCAGACGGGTAGGGTCACGGCGACGATGGTTGCCGCAAAGGCGATCCATTTCGCCCCAAAGTGATCGGACAGCCAGCCGCCGGCCACGCGCCCGGTGATGGTGGCGACTCCGACGAGGCCGGCGACGCTAGCCGCCATGCCCGGCGTCAGCCCCGTCGAGATCAGCACCGGCACCAGGTTCATGATCAAGGCAACGCCGCCAAGCGTCGCACCCGCCCCGCCGATCAGCAGCAGCCAGAAGCTCTTCGAGCTGAAGCCCTGCTGCCGGGTCAGCCCGGGAATTTCGTCGACGGGCTTGTCCCGACCGCCGGGATCCCGGGCTGGAGCTGTGCGCTTCGGGCCATGAAAGAACAGCAATATGAGAGGCAAGGCAACTGCCGCCCAGATGGCGGGAACGCCGATATAGCCGCCCCTCCAGCCGTATTCCTCGACGAGAGCATGCGCCAGGATGGGAGCGGCGCTCGTTCCGGTTCCTGAACCGGCCAGTGCCACTGCCACTGCCAGTCCGCGCGAGACGGTGAACCGGGCAGCAACGGCCGTGACCCATACCGTCGGCATCGCCGCTGCGCCGACGCCCACAAGCAGCCATCGGCCCCACCAGCCCCAGAGGCTTTGTGTGGTTGTGGACATAAAGGCTACGGCGGCAAATGTGATCACCGAGGCGAAGATCGCCACGGGCCGCGGGCCGTAGCGGTCGATCGCGACGCCCAGGAAGGTCGCCAGCGTCATGTTGACGAAGGAGACCAGCGAAACCCCGAAATAATATTCGGTGCGTGACCAGCCGAATTCCTCGGTGAGCGGCCCCATCATCACACCCGCTACGCCGGCGTGCATGCTCGCGATCGAGTATCCGACCATCGCTGACAGGACAAGCGTCCAGCCGCCGCGCCACTCGGCCGAGGCCGTCGGCCTGCCTGCTTCGCTCAAATCCCTCTCCCCGCCGTCAATGACGCCTTGCCTCTGCCTAACCGCCTTTGCCGGGCGCGTCCAACAAAGACGCACGCTCTCTCTTGCCAATTCACGCGCCGTTCTCTCTAAGGCGGCGCACTTGGGGAGGAATGCGTGACGGACGGCAAACCGCTTACCGCCATCGGCGAATGGAAACGCTACGGGATGGTCCCCCTGGCCGCGATGATCGGCTATTCGACCATGGCGATCCAGACATACGGGGTCGGCCCCTTCGTCACCTCGCTCGAAGGCGAATTCGGCTGGACGCGCGCGCAGGTCATGATCGGCCTGACGATTTCCAACACGCTGGGTGTATTCTTCAACTTCCTGGTCGGCGTGCTGGCCGACCGGATCGGGCCGCGCCGGGTTGGCATTGCGGGCGTCGTCGTCAAGGCCAGCGCGATCATGATGCTGGCGACCGCATCGAGCGCGATCCTGAGCTGGCAGTTGCTGTGGGTGCTGGTCGGCATCGGCGCGGTGCTGGCGCAGGCCAATGTCTGGGCTAGCGCGGTCGCGAGCCGCTTCGACCGGGGCAGGGGCTTCGCCATTGCCGTAGCCCTTTCCGGGTCATCCTTCTGTGCCGCGATCATTCCGGTGATCGCGACCTGGCTGATCGGCGAATTCGGCTGGCGCATGGCCTTCGTATGGCTTGGCGGCGGCTGGATGGCGCTTGCGTTGCCGGTCGTCTTGCTGTGGTTCCGGGGCGAGCGGGACGAACAGCGCGAGGCGGCGAAGGACGCGAATGCGGCGGGGCAGGAACAGGCACAGATAGTCGAGCTCCCCGGCCTGAGTATCGGACAGGGCCTGCGCAGGCCGGCGTTCTGGCAGCTTCTGGTCGCCAGCTTCGCCTTTGCTTCCTACACCATGTCGGTCGCGCCCAACCTGGTGCCGATGCTGGGAGAAAAAGGCAGCGCACCGGCCCAGGCGGCGGTTCTTGCCGGTCTTGTCGGCGTCGTCGGCTGGATCGCGCGCAGTTCCGCCGGTTTCCTGCTCGACATCATGTCCGCCCGCCTGTTGGGAACAATCGTCTTCCTGTTGCCAGTGCTGGGCTGCGGCATGCTGCTCGGCGATGCGCCAAGCTATTGGGTGCTGACGGCCTGCGTCGTGAGTTTCGGCATTACCATCGGTGCGGAATACGACGTCGTGTTCTATCTCGTATCGCGGCACTTCGGCCTGAAGAGCTTCGCCTCGCTGATGGGGGGGATGCTGACGGTCGGCGCGTTCGGCGGCGCGGTTGCGCCGTATTTCTCAGGCTGGCTCCACGACACATTCGGTAACTACAACCCGATGCTGATGGTGCTGATGGGGCTGATGGCGCTGGGTGCGCTGGCAATCGCGACGATGGGCCGGGCGCCCGCCGAATACGCGCTGCAGCGGCACTGAGCATGAACACCGCCCCCAACGCGGAATGGCGCCGATACTGGTACCTGCCGCTTGCCGCTGCTGTCGGTTTTTCGACGATAGGCCTGCAGAGCTATGGCCTGAGCCCTTTCGTCACGCATATCGAGGCGGAGTTCGGCTGGAGCCGGTCGGACGTGATGCTGGGCCTCAGCATCTCCAACTTCGTCGGCGTGTTCCTCAATATCCTGGTCGGCATGATCGTCGACCGTTTCGGGCCGCGTCGCGTCGCGCTGACCGGCGTCGTCGTCAAGTCCGGCGCCTTCGCCCTGCTCGGCACGGCCACCGGCTATTTGTTCAACTGGCTGTTCCTGTGGTTCCTCGTCGCACTGGGTATCGTGCTGGTGCAGGCGACGGTGTTTACCGCTGCTGTTGCCACGCGCTTCGACCGCCATCGCGGTTCCGCCTTCGCGGTGACGCTCTCGGGCACTGGCCTGACCGTCATGCTGGCGCCGATCATCGCGACATGGCTGATCACCGATTACGGCTGGCGCGTTGGCTTCTTCGGCGTTGGTGTGGTGTGGATGCTGGTGACCTTCCCGGTGTGCTGGTTCTACTTTCGCGATGCCCGGTCGGAAAGGCGAGGCAAGGTTGTGGCCGGCGAGGCTGCTCCCACTGTGGCGCCGGTCGAACAGCCCGGCATGACCCTGCGCGAGGGGTTGCGCACGCGCGCATTCGTCCAGCTCGCAATCTCCTTTGTCGCCTATTCCTTCTACAACATGACGATGGCGGCGAACCTGATACCGCTGCTGATGGAAACGGGGCAGGACCAGGTGTCCGCGGCCCGCATCTTCGGCGTGATGGGCATTGTCGGCATCATCGCCCGCCTTTCGGTGGGATTCCTGCTCGACCGTTTTCCCGGCAACATCATTGGCGGCATCAGCCAGTCGCTTCCGATCATCGGCTGTGCGCTGCTGCTGACTGACCTGCCGGGCGTCTTGCCGCTGATAGCTGCGATGGTCGCCTTCGGCATTGCGACGGGCGCGGAAATGGACGTGACGATCTACCTCGCCACGCGTCATTTCGGCTTGAGGTCCTTCGCAGCGTTGTTCGGCGCCGTCATCACCTGCGGAGCGCTGGCCGCTGCGGCGGGGCCGGTGATTGCCGGTGCACTCCACGACGTCATGGGCAACTATGACGGGCTGCTCTACCTGGTGATCGGCATCATGAGCATCGGCGCGCTGGCGATAGGAACCATGCCGCGCCCGCCGGCGAAATACGCCAGCCTGGCGCACTGACCCGCGCTCAGTCGCCGGTCTGCTCCAATGCCGCTCGCAATCCCATGACGTGTCCGGCGAACAGCCATGCAGCAAGCGCGCCGGCACATTCGCCGATAATGAACAGTGGCAGATTGGCCGGAGCGATGCCTGAGAAGCTGTCGGTCAGGCTCCGGGCGATAGCGACCGCCGGGTTGGCGAAGGAGGTGCTGGCGGTGAACCAGTAGCCCGCCGTGATCACCAGCGCGACCGCCATCGGCACCGCCTCCGGACGCGAGCGAAGCGTGCCGAGGATCGCCAGCAGCAGCGCGAATGTCGCCACCCCTTCGGACAGGCCCTGGGGAAAGCCGGTGCGGCTGTGCGTCGAGATCTGGATCAGCTCCTGTCCGAACATTGCATGGGCGAGGGCCGTTCCGGCGATGCCGCCGGCGATCTGCACCGCGACGAAGCACAATGCCTCGCGCGCCGCGATCTCGCGCCGCAAGGCGAAGACCAGGGTAACGGCAGGATTGAAATGCGCGCCCGAAACCGGTGCGAACACGGTGATCAGCACATAGAGGATGGCGCCGGTGGCAATGGTGTTGCCGAGCAGTGCGAGCCCGTCGTTCCCGCCAGACAGGGTGTCGGCCATGATTCCGGAGCCGACAACCGTTGCAACCAGCATCGCGGTTCCAACGGCTTCTGCCGTCAGACGTTGCCACAGGTTGTATTGCATTGCCTGGCCCCCTGACCTACAGGGGCGGGTATAACGGCGATGTTACACTATTGCGACAGCCGCTTCGTGGCGCTCAGAAATTGCGGTGCGCGAATTGGATTGTCTCGAATCCGTTGCCAAAGCCGGACAGAACCAGGACTGTCGCCGCAGTAGCCAGCAGCACTGCGCATTCCGAACCTGCGAGACCAGCGATGCTGCGAAGGAATTTCATTGTCCTGCCCCCATTGCGTGGTTAGCATGACTACACGCATCGAGGTGAATTCGGATCAAATGACGTTGGTTACCGGATCTTCTTGGGGGGCCGGGCCTGAGTTCCGGCCCGGACGGGCAGCCGTTAACCAAACCGGCGCAATCAGGCCGCCATGCGCATCCCGCCGGTATTGAGACCAAAAGTCTCGACCAGCTCTTCAAATGCACCTGACCGGAGTGGCTCGGCGAATTCGAGCCCGGCGCCGTGTCCGTTCGACCAGGCGACGAAGGCGAGCTGGGGCCGCATGCCCGGAAGCCCCAGCGAAACCGCCTCGTCCGGAGTCAGATCGCCGATGCCCTCGATCCTTGCGCCGCTGCGCGTGAGGTCCTTGAGCATGACCATGGTTGTCGAAGTGCCCCTGCGAATCCGCGCAAGCATCTCGACGTTCCGCCGCGCTTCGCGGCGTTCCAGAATTATGGCCTCAACCATGGTCTGCTCCCTTCGATTAACCATTAGTGTTGAGAACGGCAGCGGCGCCGGGAAATTAACGTTTCGGGGCTGTGCCGTCAGCGGCATTTCACGGGAAGACAACCTACTTCGGTTGACTTGAAAGCCTCCGGGCTTACGGTCGGTGCCTGCAGAAAGGGCATGGCATGGCAGGCGCGGAGCGCAGGGTCGGTGCGGAGACATCCGCCACGCGCGCGGTGATTCTCGAAGCGACCGAGGCGCTGATATTCGAGGACGGCTACGGTGCGGTCAGCACCCGCAAGGTCGCCGCGCGCGCCGGGCTCAAGCCCTCGCTCGTCCATTACTATTTCCCGACCACCGACGACCTGCTGCTCGCGGTTTCCCGGCGCGGTGCGGACGAGAGCGACCGGATGATCGAGGAGGCGCTCGAAACCGGCGATCCTGTCAGGGCTTTGTGGAGCTTCTTCATCGACACCAGCCGCACCCGCATGGCGCTCGAATTCATGGCGCTCGCCAACCACCGCGAGGCCTTGCGGGCACATATGGCGCGGCATTGCGAAGTGATGCGCGAGCGCGAAGTGCGGATCTTCCGCAAGCTGATCGGCGACAGGCTGGACGGGCCGGGCGGCATCGCCCCGGCGGGGCTCAGCGTCGTCCTGGCCGGCATCGGCAGGGCTATCGTCATGGAAGAGAACCTGGGCGTGACGGCCGGCCACGAGGAGGCCATCGCATTCGTCGAAAGCTGGCTGGACAAGCTGCTGCCTCAGGATCACGATGCGCAGCGTGCCGGGGCAGGGACCTCCTGACCGCCGCCGTCACCGGAGAGACCGCGATGGACGCGACCGGACTGCCGTTCGAAGAGATCAAGCCGCTGATCGGCGCGACAGTCAGTGCCGTCAAAGATGTGCTGCTTTCGGGCGCGCATGCGGACGGCCTCATGGAACTGCTCGAACGGCGCGGCGTGATCGTCTTCCCGCAAGCGGATTTCTCCGAGGAGGAGTTGATCGCCTTTACCCGCACGCTGGGCGATTATGCATACGACGCCGCCGACGGCAGCGCGACGCGTATCTCGATCGACCCGGCGACCAGCAGCAATGCCGATTTCACCCGCGTCTCCTTCTTCTGGCATTTCGACGGCTATATGAACCCGGTGCCGATCCGCGGTTCGATCATGGTCGCCAGGGTACTGTCGGACGAGGGCGGGCTGACCGAGTTCTGCAACACCTATGCTGCCTGGGACGAGCTGCCGGATGAGCGCAAGCGCCAGATCGAAGGGCTGAAGGCGGTCCATGCCCATGCGGCTGCTGCCCGGGCGCTGGAACCCGAACCGACGCATGACCGCTTTCTCGAATGGCAGACGGTGAAAAGCAGCACCCTGCCGCTGGTGTGGACGCACCGTTCGGGCCGCAAGTCGCTGGTGATCGGCAACACGGCTGCCGGAATCGTCGGTATGGATCCTCTGGAAAGCATGGAGCTGCTGGTCTGGCTGCGCGACTGGGCGACGCAGGACCGCTTCCGCTACAGCCACGCGTGGACGGTGGGCGACATGGTGATGTGGGACAACACCGGCACGCTGCACCGCGTCACGCCCTATGCGGCGGACAGCGGCAGGCTGATGCTGCGGACCAAGCTCGCGGGTGAGGAGCCCATCGTCTAGAGTTTGTCTTGAGGTGATGGATGCGCTAACGGCGCGTCAATCCAGCAATAAAAATCAATGGAGCCGACCATGACCGTCGCGACCCAGACCGTGCTCAAGGCCGAGAACATCAAGGACAGCATCGGCGCCCGTGTGCTCAACACCAAGGAAGAGCTGCTGAGCGGCGGAATCGCGTCCGAAATCCGCGATCTGCTGTCCGAGCGCGGCGTGCTCGTGTTTCCCGCGATAAACTTCACCGACGATGAGCAGGTCGCCTTCACCAAGACGCTCGGCAACTTCGCCTTCGAGGGCGATCATGGCGAGAATGTCCATCCGATCACGCTCGACCTCGAGAAGAACCCGTCCAGCGCGGAATATCTCAAGGGCTCGCTCTACTGGCATCTCGACGGCACCGGCAACGACGTGCCGATCCTCGCCTCTCTGCTGTCCTGCCGGGTGCCGTCGCCCAAGGGAACAGGCAATACGGGCTTCGCCAATACCTATGCCGCCTATGAGGCATTGCCGGACGAGCGTAAGGCGGAGATCGACGGCTTGCGGGTGATCCACAACACCTATGGCACGCTGTTCTATCACACGCCCGAGCCCGACCTCGCCAAGCTGCAGGGCTATATGCGCTCTCCCGACACCGAGCTGCCGCTGGTGTGGAAGCACAGCGACGGGCGCAAGTCACTGGTGCTGGGCTGTACCGCCTATCGCGTGATCGGCCAGGACGACCGCGAAAGCGCCCAGACCCTCCACGGGCTGCGCGACTGGGCGACCAGCGAGCCCTTCAGCTACAGCCACGAGTGGAGCGTCGGCGATCTCGTGATGTGGGACAATACCGGCACACTCCACCGCGCCGAGGCTTTCGATCCCAGCACCGGCCGGCTGATGGTGCGCACCAAGCTGGAAGGCGAAGAGCCGTTCAACTAGCGATAGCTGATTGATGCGAAATTGCCCTCTCCCCTTCAGGGGAGAGAGCGGTGTCATGCCTCAATCCGCCGGTAGCGGGTCGACCGAATCGATCACCTCTTTGGCTACCTCGAAGCGGTAAAGCTGTGAGGCGTTTTCCCAGGTGATCTTGCGGACATCGTCCGCCGATACGCCGCGCAGCGCCTGGCGCAGGGTTTCCTGCGTGTTGGGCCATGAGGAATCGGCGTGGGGATAGTCGGTTTCGACCATGATCTTGTCGATGCCGATGCGCTCGCGCAGCTCGATGCCCGACCCGAACTCGATCGAGCAATAATGGAAATTGCGTTTCAGCACCTCGACCGGGTGGATGCCGGCGTCCTGCCACTGGTCGTCGGGATTGGCAGCCGAATGTTCGAGCACATAGGCCAGCCGGTCCATCAGCATCGGCACCCAGGCGATGCCGCCCTCCGAGAGCGCGATCTTGATGTTGGGGAAGCGCACCGGCACGCCGGACCACAGCCAGTCTGTAGCCGTGCGATAGGCGGACAGCGGGAAGCAGATCGCACCGACTTCGAGCGAGCTTCCCGGCGGGCTGGCGCCCCAGTCGTCGGAGCCGACATGGGCGCAGATCACCGTCCCGGTTTCCTCGCAGGCGCGCAGCATCGGGTCCCAGTAATTGCCGCGCAGCGTCGGGAAACCCTTCTGTGAGGGCGATGCCGGCAGGCTGAGCGCCCGGAAGCCCCTCTCGGCATTGCGGTACACTTCCGCGGCGGCGACTTCGGGGTCGCCCAGCCAGACGAGGCCCATGGGGATGAAACGGTCGGGATAGGGCGAATACCATTCCTCGTAGAACCAGTCGTTCCACGCGCGCACGCAGGCCTGGCCCAGTTCTGCGTCCCTGGTGTGCAGCGTGAAATTGGCGCCGCCCATGCCGGGCATGAAGGACGGGAAGTTGAGATGCGCCTGCACCCCGTCGAGGTCCATGTCGGCGACCCGCGCCTTGGGATCCCAGCATCCCTGCCTTGTCTCGTCGATACGGGTGGCTTCCCAGCCCCAGCGCTCCTTGGGTCGGCCGACGACGGCGCACAGCGCGACCTGCGGATAGACGCTGTCTTCCCAGACCCAGGCTTCCGAACCATCGGGATTCTCGACGATCTTCGGGGCCCGGTCCTGCAGCTTGGCCGGCAGGCGGCCTTCGAACATGTGCGGTGGCTCGACCATGTGATCGTCGACCGACAGCACCGTGTAATAGCGCTTGGATTTCGGCGGATCGGGCAGCAGTTCCAGCGGTTCGTAGCCCTTGGGTTTCGACGCGTCGAAAGCGGGCTTGTCCTTGGTCTTAGGAGCTTCGGCGGTGGTGGCCATTATCGTTCTCCTCTCCGGTGCGACGCCGGTGAGGATACTCCTGCTGCGATTGAGGGCAAGAGCGGGATTGATTTCGTCGCTTATAGCTCCCAGCGGAAGTCGAATGCCACTTCGCCCGAAGGCTCGCCGCCGGGATCGAAGCTGCGTTCGACGACGGTCCCGGTGCCGTCGCTGGCGATCGCGACCACGGTGCTGCATCGCGTGCCGTAGAGCGCGTGGCGGATGAACACCGGCGTTTCCGAGGCTTCGACCGCTATTTCGGAAGGCTCTGTCGGATGCAGGCCGATATCCGGAAGCGTTTCATTGGCAAGCGCTGCGAACAGCGGCTCGAAATCGCCTGCATCTGCCGTCAGCCAGCCGAGCAGCGCGGCTTTAAGTTGGAGCGTCTTCGGCCAGGGCTCGTCGAGCGTGCCGTTCGATAGCCCGTATATGCCATGGGCCAGCGAGGTGCGGATATCCTGCGGCTTGTTCGAAAGGAACCGCGCTTCGCGCGAATTGGCGACGATCAGGTTGAACGGGTTGAAGGCGGACAGCTCCACCCGCTCGGCATCGGCATAGGCGCCGCTGCCCGTCAGCAGGCCGGTTACCAGCGCACCGCGCGAGACCTTGTCCGGATCAGGCCCGCCATAGCCTCTGAGATTGGTCACGAGCGCAAAGCGCTCCGCATCGGACAAGCCGAGCCAGGTGCCGCCCGACTGCAGGTCGCGCCCGGCGAGGATGCTGCCAGCTCCATCCCAGCGCGAGAGCGCTGCTGCAGGCCGCTCGTGAAACTCGTCGCGGTTGCCGATGGCGACGAGGTGCCAGCGCGGATGCGCCTGCCAGGCGACGGCGGCAACGCACATCAGATCAGCCCCTTCGCCTTTAGCGAGACATGCCCTTCCCGTCCGATGATCACATTGTCATGGACAACAATGCCCAGCAGCCGGCCGGCCTCGGCAATGCGGTTGGTGATGGCGATATCCGCACGGCTCGGTTCGGGAGAGCCCGAGGGGTGGTTATGCACCACGATCAGCGCCGTCGCGCCAAGGTCGAGCGCCCGGCGGATCACTTCGCGCGGATGGATCGCGGCTTCGTCGATCGAGCCGTCGCCGACATGCTCGTCGTGGATCAGCATGTTCTGCGCATTGAGATAGAGAACGCGCACCCGCTCGACCGTCAGATGCGCCATGTCGATGGTGAGATAGTCGATCAGCGCCTGCCAGCTGCCGAGGACCGGCTTTTCGCGAACCTGCTGGCGCGCGAGGCGGCGAGCGGCCACCGCCACGATCTTCATCGCGGCCGCACTGGTCTCGCCCATGCCGGGATGGGCGGCGAGCGCCTTGGCATCGGCATTGAGCACGCCGGCGAGCGAGCCGAAGCGCCGGACCAGAGACCGGGCGAGCGGCTTGGTGTCGCGGCGCGGGATTGCCGTCGTCAGCAGATATTCGACGACTTCGTGATCTGCGAGCGCCTCTGCGCCGCCTTCGAGCAGCCGCTTCCTCAACCGCGCGCGGTGGCCGCTGGCATCCTGGCCGGGCTTCTCGCCCACCTGTCCGGCCCCGTCACTCACCCGCTTTGGCTTTTGCCCGCCGCGCTTCCTGGCGGACGTAGTGGTAGAGCTGCGTGACCTGCTCGTCGCTGAGGAAATCGTAGCGCGGCATCCCGCGCTGGATCAGCGCGCCCTGTTTGACGATCTTGCGAAATTCCGAGGAGTCCAAAGCCAGCGCCGATTCCCGAAGGTCCGGACCGGGCGAGCCCGAGGAAATCACGTCGCGACCGTGGCACAGCATGCAATAGAGGAACAGGCCCTTGCCGGCTTCCGCCTTGCCCGCATCGACGACGAAATCGGGATCGTCGAGCGGTTCGAGCGAGCCGGTGGGGCCGGGCTCTTTTGGCAGTTTCGCCCTGCCGTCGAGCGCGAAGACCAGCAGCCTGCGGGTGTTGGCGCCCCATTTCCAGCCGACGTTCATGACATCGCTGCCGACCGAGGCCGAACCGCCCCAGCCCGCCAGCACCGCGACATACTGCTTGCCGCCCGCCGCGTAGCTCATCGGTGCGCCGATGATGCCCAGCCCGGCGTCAAAGCTCCACACTTCCTTGCCGGTGAGCGCGTCATGCGCCCTGAACCTGCCGTAGGCGTCGCCCTGGAAGACGAGGTTGCCCGCAGTCGACAGCACGCCGCCGTTCCAGATATTGCCGTGCATCACCCGCCAGACTTCGCGCTGGGCGACGGGGTCCCAGGCGACCAGCGATCCCTTGCCGTCGCGATCGTCGACCATTTCCGAGCCGACCCAGGTGTTGTTGACGAACACCCCGCCATTAATGCGGTCCTTCGAATAGCGCACGCCGTTGTGCATGGCGGGAATGTAGATGAGGCCGGTCTTCGGGCTGAACGACTGGCTGTGCCAGTTGTGCCCGCCCGTCGGGTTCGGCCAGAGCACCACGTCGCCTTTCTCGAAGCGGATGTTGGGCGCTTCCACCGGACGGCCCGTGCGCGTGTCGATCTGCTCGGCCCAGGTCACCTTGACGATCTTGCCGGCGGAAATGAATTTTCCCGTCTCGCGATCGACGACATAGAGGAAACCGTTCTTGGGCGCCTGCATCGCCACCTTGCGCGTCTTGTCCCCGATCTTCAGGTCGGCAAGCGTGATCTGGGTGTTGGCGCCATAGTCCCAGGCGTCCTTGGGATTGACCTGATAGTGCCAGCGGTATTCCCCGCTATCTGCGTCGAGCGCGATGATCGAGGAGGAGAACAGCTGGTCGCCATCATGTGCGGCGATGGTCTTGGTGTCGACCTGGCCGGGGTTGGCGCTGCCGATATAGACGAGGTCCAGCTCTGCATCGTAGGCAATGTCGCCCCAGGGCCCACCACCGGTCTTGCCTTTCCACCATTCGCCGTACCAGGTCTTCGCGGCTTTCTCCATCAGCGGGTCGCCCTCGTTGTCCTCCGGACTGCCCGGCACCGGATAGAACCGCCACGCCTGCTTTCCGGTTTCCTGGTCATAGGCGGTGACATAGCCGCGCTCGCCCATGTCGGCGCCGGCCTGGCCGACGATCACCTTGTCCTTGAAGGTGTAGGGCGCTCCGGTGATCCACTGGTTCGACGTCCGCGAGATGGTTTCGGCGGTCCACAATTCCTTGCCGCTGCTGGCCTCGAGCGCGATCAGACGTCCGTCGAATGCGGCGATGAAGATCTTGCCGTTGGCATAGGCCAGCCCCCGGCTCGCAGCGAAATTGAGATAGAGCTTGGACGGGTTGAAGCGCCAGGTTTGCGGATCGTATTCCCACTTGAGCGGGCCGGTCGCGCCGTCGACGGCATAGACCTTGGTGTGGGTGCCGGTGAAGTAGATCGTCCCGTCGACGGCGATGGGCGTTCCTTCCAGCGTGGTTTCGTCGGGAAGGTCGACAGAGAAGGCCAGGCCGAGCCGGCCGACATTCCCGGTGTCGATCGCGTCGAGACGGCTGAACGCGGTGGCGGATTCGTCGCCCATACGGCCTAGCCAGTCCGCCTCGGCGCCAAGGCTGTCGGCATTGGCGACATTCCCGCCGCTGTCGGGCGAAGTATTGCATGCCGCAAGCGCCAGGCTCGCGAGAATGACTGCGGCAAACCTCAGATACATCGCCGTTTCCTTCCCGTTCAGCTAGCCCCTGTCATGGTCGTCAAGCGGCTGACATATTGACGAGCAGCATTGCCTTTATCGGGATGGGAGCGCAAGTGGGTGGCCCGATGCCGCTAGATGAGGAACAAACCCCGCCGGAACACGACGGGCACGAGGACCGAGGGCCCATCGCCGCCCAGTCGCCCGAAGTGGTGGAAGATCGCGTTGCTCGGAGTGCTGGGTGCGATACTCATCGCGGGACTGCTCGGCTGGCTGAACCGTGAGCGGGTGGCGGACAGCGTCATCGCCGGTCAACTCGCCGATCTCGGCGTGCCCGCTAAATACGAAATCCGTGAAATCGGCGGAGGCCTGCAGGTCCTCGAGAATGTCGTCGTCGGCGATCCCGCGCGGCCGGACCTCACCATCGAGCGCGTCGAAGTTCGGACCTCGTTACGCTGGGGGCTGCCGCGTTTCGCCAGCGTCACCCTGGTGAAGCCGCGTCTCTACGGCACATTCCGCAAGGGAAAGCTGAGCTTCGGCAGCCTCGATCCCGTCATCTTCACCGACAGCAAGGAGCCTTTCGAGCTGCCCGAACTCGATCTCGGCATCCGCGACGGGCGCGGGTTGATCGAAAGCGATTACGGACCGCTCGGCATCAAGACCGAAGGTGCGGGCGACCTGCGAGACGGTTTCTCAGGCATCCTCGCGGCGTCCGCACCGGAGCTTTCGCTCGCCGGCTGCGAGGCGAGCGGGGCTACACTCTACGGTAGGATTTCGGTGGCAGCAGCGAGCCCGCGCTTCGAAGGGCCGTTGCGTGTGGCTGGCGTCTCCTGCGCGGACCAGAAGCTGAAGCTCGGCAAGTCCGGAGCACAGCTGACACTGACCGGCGATCGCCGTTTCGACGGGGGTGAGGCGAAACTCTCGATGGCGCTTGGTCCGCTCGAACAGGGAATGAACCAGGTCAGGTCGCTGGGCGGTACGGCGCGCATGGCTGACCGCAAGAACGCGCTGGTTGCGGAATATGACCTTGAGGGCGCAGGCATCGCGACGCCTCAGGCTACGCTGGCACGGCTCGGGCTCGATGGCCGGGTGCGCTCGACTGGCGGCCTGACGGGCATCGATGTCGACGGAGAGATCGACGGCGGCGGCCTGGCGATCGGCAATGCCGTCGATGCGGCGCTGGCGGATGCGGCCGACGCTGGCGACGGCACGCTTGTCGAACCGGTCGCGAGGCAGCTGCGAACCTCGCTGGCGCGCGAGGGCAGGGGAAGCAGCCTCTCCGGCCGTTTCGTGTTGCGGCTGAGGGAGGACGGCACCAGCCTGGTCGTTCCGGGCGCGGCGGTGCGCGGCGGCAGCGGCGAAACGCTGGTCTCCGTGTCTCGCCTGCAGGTCGCGGCACATGACGCAGGAGGCCCCACCGTCTCGGGCAACTTCGCGACCGGGGGCAGGGGGCTGCCGAAGATCGCGGGACGGATGGAGGGCAGCGGCGGCGAGCGGCTGGCCTT
>CAYPFE010000001.1:0-27312 GCA_964409895.1 uncultured Novosphingobium sp. | reverse complement strand
CCCTGACCGCCGGCGCGCCCATCCCGGTGGCCGAGGAGCTCCTGGGCGAGCTGCCGCCCGAGTCCTGGGTCTTCCTCGAGGTCACCGACCCCGAGGGTCGCCGCGGCGAGCTCTTCGCGGCCTGGTACGAGCGCGAGCATCTCGGCCTCGGCGTTCCCTTCCCGCCAGTGTCCGAGCGTTTCGAACGGCTGGAGGAAGCTCTGCAGATCTGCATGCAGATGTGGAGCGACAACAACGGGCCTTACAACGGCAGGCATTACAAATTGACCGAAACGCTGTGTTCGCCACAGCCGGTCTCCTCGCCGCGTCCACGGATCATGATCGGTGGCGGCGGCGAGAGGAAGACGCTGAAGCTGGTCGCCCAATATGCCGATGCCTGCAATTTCTTCGGCACGCCCGATGTGGTGGCGCACAAGGTCGAAGTGCTGCGGCGCCATTGTGACGACGTAAGCCGGGACATCCGCGAAATCGAGGTCACCGTTCTGCTCACCGCTGAGGACGACTGGACACCCGACGATGTCGTGCGCGAGGCCGAAGCCTATGCGGCGGTCGGCACTACTGCGGTGATGGCGGGCGCCATGGGCAACGATCCGGCGACCAAGCTCGAATCGCTGTTCGGTCCGTCGGTGGAGCGGCTGGGCGCGATTGAGCCCAAGGCCCTTTAGCCCTCTCTCTTGCAGAGTTCGCCCCGCTCGAATTCGGCAAGGCGAACGGCCGTCAGTGCCGAACCCGCTTCTATGTCGATCCAGCTGCCTTTGCCCTCCGCACTGGCGCTCGCCATGTAGAGGCCGTCGATCGTCTCGACCTTTACCGGGTGGCGATAGATCGGCTTGATGTACCAGGTCAGGATAGAGGGAGGATCGGTGTACTGGTAACTCGACCACTCAATACAATCCTCGAGGTCGGCGTAATAGTTGAACAGGTAGTCGACCATGGAGTCGACATGGGCCTTTGCGTCCGCCCAGCGCCGCCATTCGCGCCCCGGCTGGTTGGATGAGCCGACCGTCTCCACCGCCAACAGGTGCTTACCCGGCGGTGCGGACTGTTTCGAGAACACGGAAGGGAAGTAAAAGCCGCCGTAGAAGCGCTTGAGCGTTCCGTCACCCCACAGGATGCGCTCCCAGGGGCTCGAGAGGTCCTCGATCGCGCCGGTCGAACGAACCTTCGGCAGGCGGGAGAGACCTGCCCACCAAGATGCGGTTTCGCTGGCGTAGGCGCGCGTCGCTCGCGCCGCCTCGACGAACTGGGACGGCAGATCTCGCTCCTCAACGAGGTCTGTGAGCATCCAGCCCGGCCAGTCGCAGATAACAATGGGCGCGGTAAAACTCTTAACCAGCGACCCATCGTTGACCGCTACGAGGCCGGTGACGCCGCCGTTTCCATGCGTGATCTCGATGGGCTTCCAGCCTTGGTAGAAATCCGCGCCAAGCTCCTTCAACCGCCGGTACCACGGTTGGATCGTACCCTGCATGCCGCCGACCTCCGGATCGTCCGGCACCACGGCGATGCCGTTCACGTGATTGAGATGCATTATGTAACGGCCGAGCGAGCTCTCCTCGGCGGGCGTAAAGGGATTGCATTCTGCCTGCTGTAGGATGATCTGGCGTATTTCGAGATCGGGGACATTGCGTAGAAGCCAGTCATCTAGCCGCACCGGGACCAGGCGCCAGGCTTCATCCTCGGGCGTGTCGCGCAGCTGTCCCAGCACCATGCCGAGCTTCCCGGCCAGTTCCTCGACCCTGCCGGGCTCGGTAATTCTCCCGAAGCAGCGCACCATTTCGCGGAGCAACTCCATCGGTTCGTTGTTATTCGGGACAACGAGCTCGGCGGGCAGTTCGCTGGTCGAGCCATCGGGCAGCCAGTGCAGGCGGAAGCAGCGGTCGCAGAAGGGCGCGAAATTTAGGCTGACGCCTGCGATTTCAGCTGCTGCATGGATATAGTGAGGAATATAAGCGAGGTCCGTGCTGCCGAGACCGTCGCGCTGGCCCCAACTCATCCAGTAATCGCCCTGAAGCGTCGCACCCATGCGCCCGCCTGGCTGCGGCAAGGCGTCGACGACGGCGACCGAATAGCCCTTGTTCGCCAGCATCGCGCCGGCCGCAAGCCCACCAAGCGACGCGCCGGCAATGACCGCATCGTAGCTGTGATCTGGCGCGCCAGCGCACGCCATCAGGCGACTTCGCGGAGAACTTCGCCGATCTTCTTGCCGTCTTCGAAATACCCAAGGCCGTAATCGCCCTTGATCGTCGAGCGTATAGTGTGTCGTTCGTATTTCGGATCGCAGCCCTCGACCGCGTGCATCATCCGGAGATTGTCCCAGATCACCATGTCGGTGGGCGACCACTCGTGCCAGTAGGCGCTGGTGCCCCTGCCCAGCTCGTTAACCGTGTGGCAGACCTCGTCGAGTAGTTTGTCGCCTTCCGGATCCTCGTGATGTTCGAGGCCGAAGCACATCCATGGGCCGACATGCAGCACCTTCTCGCCCGTCTCGCGAGTCCAGACCGCGGGATGCATCGCCCGCGGGAAGATCGCAACTTCCTTGAGAAGTTCTTGAACCAGCGGAATTTCACCCCCCACGCATCTGAAATTCACGCCATATTCCATCTTCGAAAGCCGCGTGTCGAGCGTGTAGATGACGTTGAGGCCTTCGATCCGGTCGCGCAGCTCCTTTGGAAACTGGCGATAAAGCTCGATTCCGTCCATAAAGCCGGTACGGCCCTTTTCCGGAGCACTGATTGGCGAGCGAAGCACACCGGCATAGTTCAGCTCGTCGTTGTAGCAATGGTCGAAATGCCAGGGCGAGAAGCGGGTGACAATCGAGCCATCCTCCAACTCGACGAGCCCACCGTCATAGTCGCCTTCGACGTTGGGATCGTAATGCATGTCGATGACGCCGACGGCCTCGTCGCCAGTTTCCTCATCGCGCGGGGTGGTCTTGGTGGGATGGTCCTTCAACGGCCCGTAGATCTTGGACAGCGCGATCTGCATCTTCGCGGTCGGCTCCATGTCCTTGAAAACGATCAGGCCGCGCTGCTTGAACAGCTCGCGCAGCTGCTCGCGGATCGCTTCGTCCTCTATATTGTCCCAGCCGAGACCCCTGACGATCGATCCGAACGAAAGGTCTTCGCGAAGGTCGGTTACCGTGATGCCAGCCATTGTCTATGTCCTCTTCACATGCTGTTCCCGTGCCGCAGGGAATATACCCGTCATATTAGCAGAGTTTGACCGGATGGGACAATCGGTGATGGCGGCCGCTAGCGATCCTGCGCTTCCATCGCCAGCCGCGCGGCTCCGTCGCCGGTGCCGGTGTCACAGGCCTCGCATTTGACCAGCATCACCGAGGCGCGGTCGAGGAAGTTCTCCTCGTCGTCGTGGAATTCCTTGCCGATGACGGGATCGGCGAAGATCGCGTTGATCTTCTCGAAAGCGGCCTCGTCGGGCATCACCCATTCGGCGATGCAGTCGTATTGCCAGTCGCAGGGGCCAAATGTGCCGCCGCCCGGCTCGGTCGGCACTCCGCCGCCCCAGGTCTCGGTCTTGTAGTTGCGCTTGTATTCGATCAGCAGGTCGCCCAAATATTTCTGCGCCATCTTCGCATGGCTGGCCTCGTAATGCTCGCGGAACTGCGCGTGAGTGATCCCGTCCTTGCGCTTCAGCAGCCACATCACCTTGTACATCCCTGCGCTCCTCTCTCCGCCGCCGGCCCGCTGCCCGGCGATTCGATTTTCCTACACGGGCCGGCGCGTTGTAACACGGTTGTGATGAACCCGCCCGCCCGATCCCGCGCCCGCCATGCCATGCCCCCGGCCTGCGGATACTGCAAATTGACAGATCCCGGCTGCAAGGTGACACATTCCGGCGCGAATTCGCGGATTTTCCTTCTGGACAGTGTCAACCTGTCAACTTCGGGCCCTATGCGCCCGGCCCGATGCGTAAGTCGCTGTTGCCTTACGGGCGCGGTTGGAGTGAGGTGAGTCCATGAGATTCGCGGGAGAACAGGCATGAAATTCGGCGTCATTTACCCCCAGATCGAGTTGAAGGGCGATCCCGAGGCGGTCCGCCGCATCGGTCTCGCGACCGAGGAGATGGGGTTCGACCACCTGCTGGTCTACGATCACGTGCTCGGCGCGACGCATGACCGCGAGCCCAGGCTGATGGGCCCCTATACCGAGAAGGACCCGTTCCACGATCCCTTCGTGATGCTGGGCTATCTGGCGGCGATCACCAGCCGGATCGAACTCGTCACCGGCGTCATCATCCTGCCGCAGCGCCAGACGGTGCTGGTCGCCCGCCAGGCCGCCGACGTCGACCTGCTGTCGGGCGAGCGGCTGCGGCTCGGCATCGGCACGGGGTGGAACTACGTTGAATACGACGCGCTGGGCGAGGATTTCGCCAAGCGCGGAGCCCGCTACACCGAACAGATCGAGCTACTGAGGAAGCTGTGGGGCGAGGAGCTGGTGAGCTTCGATGGAGCATTCGACACGGTCGACCGCGCCGCGCTGATCCCGCGCCCGAAGCGGCAGATCCCGCTGTGGATGGGCGGCTATTCCGATGTCGCCATCAGGCGCGCGGCAAGGGTTGGCGACGGCTTCATCTTCGCCGACGGGCTGGGCGACAGCTTCCGCAAGCTCGAAAAGCTCAAGCAGATGCTTAACGAGGAGGGGCGGGACGCCACTTCATTCGGCCTGCAATGCAACATGCTGAGCGCCAAGGGCGTCGAAGCGGTGCTGGAGCGCACCGAGCGCTGGATCGAGGCCGGCGGGACGCATGTCGGGGTGAACACCATGGGCATGGGCTTTGCGACCATCGACGATCATCTGGGGTATGTCGAGCAGGTGCGCGAGGCGCTGGAGAAGGCGGGGTTGATGTGATACGATTCTACAGCTTCGTGATAAACTTACATCATGCGGCGATCATTCATCTTGATCAGTTTGCTGCTTTTCCTTTCGGCCTGTGGCCCTACATTGGTGTGGAACGGCGACGAAGCGACAAGAGGGCGACTATTAGAAATTGTGCCACTTGGTTCGTCTTTAGCGGCCCTACAATCAGAGGCTCAGATTCAAGGCTGGCCGATGGAGAACCACGATAATCGTGCTTTCGAGAAAGGAACCCCACACTATTTTGGTGGGCGCGGTGAGCATCAAGGTGGGGTAAGGCGCTATAAAGTCGTTGCAGAATACGGCATCATTTTCACGACGTCTGTGGAGACTGTATGGCTTTTCGACGAACATGGAGAACTGGGAGAACTTTGCATTCGCAGAACGACTGATGCCATTTAGGCCGCGATATTCAGCGCCGTTAACAGTTCCGACCGCCTCCTCAGTCAGACAGTGCCTTTTCCGAACTCCACCTCCGGATACCCAAACCCCGCCTCCAGCTCGTACAGCAGCTCGATCGCATCCTCGACAATCCCGCCCGCCTTCTCCCGCCATTGCGGCTCGTATGCCCGGGCGTCGGCGAGCGAGGCAAAACCCTGTTCCCACAGGTGAGTCCAGTTGGTCGGCAGGCCGGTGTCGGTTTCGCCGTCGAACCATTTGGCGGCGAAGCTGTTGAACTTGAAGATCGAGTTTAGCATGCCGCCGCGCTCCGCCTCCCCTGCGGCGATTTCCGCGAAGCGCTCCTGCGAACCCTCGGCGAGCTGCAGCGCCACCACCCGCCGCGCGGCGCCGGCGGGGAGCAGATAGTCCGGCTCGTCGATGTCGTAACCGACGAGGCCGAGGCCCCAGGGGTTGTCGACGATGATCCGCTCCGGGCTGTCGTTCAGCAGGAAGCGGTCGAGGATCGCGGCGTGGTAGGGGTGCGCCATGTAGCGCTGGTAATGCTCCGGCGATTGATAGGCGTGTTCCCAGACGAAATTGAGCGAGGTTTCCGATTCCACATGTCCGATTGCCGAATGCAGCAGCTCGGGAATGAACTTGCCGCAGTCGCGGATGCCGGCGTTCATCGCCTGCTTCGCGTCCTCGGACGCGGCGGGATCGACGGGGTAGATTTCGTAGCGTCTCAGCATCTTATTCCTCCACCGGATAGAGGAAGCGGCGCTTTCCGCCCTTACGGATCGTCGCAGCACTGGCCGAGGCGGCGTGCCAGCGCGGATCGAGGAAGAAATCGCGCCGGGCGACGTTCCACGCCTGGTGATCGGCGACGCGCCACGTCACCTGCACCTCGACATCCTCGCCGATCTCCGGCGAGCTGGCGAGGACCGAGAGGCATTCGACGCCGGCATCGCGCATGGTGGGAACGACTTCATCGCGCACCAGTGCAAGGAAGTGTTCATGGTCGCCTACAGCAACGATGGCTGTATCGACGATATGGACCGGGGCATGTTCCATTCTGGCAGTCCTCCTCGGCACGGTTGTGCGTCGCGAAGCGGCCATGCGTCAATGCTTGTGTCTGGACAGGCCGGTGGAGCGCGCATAGCGTCCGGCGCAATCAAGGAGAGGAGCTGCCCCGCCATGAACGCACTCGCCCATATCGGCCACGCCGTTTCGGACATGGAAACATCCTTGCGGTTCTACACCGAGCTGATCGGCTTCGCCCACGACCGGGAACTCAATTTCCAGCCCGAACAGATCACCGACCTGCTGGTGCTCGAAACCCCGCGTTCGATGAGAGTGATCTATCTGCTGCTGGAAGGCTTCACGCTGGAACTGATGGAGATGACGCCGGCGGCGAAGGCGGGCGCGCCAGGGCGGGGCTTCGAGGAAACCGGGATCACCCATTTTTCCTTCGTCGTCGACGATCCGGCGGGTGTCTATGCGCGGGTCGAGGAGTTCGGTGGCTCGAAATGGAGCGACATCGGCATCGCCTGCATGATCCGCGATCCCGATGGCCAGCTCATCGAACTGTTGCCGCCGACCTATCCTGCAAGCATCGAGGAACAGCGAAAGGCGCAGCGCGAGGGGAGCTAGCTACCCGTCCGGCAGGGCGTAGGCGACGAGGTAGTCGCCCAGCGTCGTGCCAAGGATCTGGTGGCCGCCCGCGGCGATGACGATGTACTGCTTGCCGGTCTTTGCCGAGACATAGCTGATCGGCGCGGCCTGGCCGCCTGCCGGCAACCGCGCGCGCCAGACCTCGTCGCCGGTCTTCGTATCATAGGCGCGGATGTAATCGTCGATCGCCGCACCTATGAACAGCAAACCGCCGCCCGTTGCCACCGATCCGGCGATATTGGGCGCGCCGGGAACGGCGATACCGAAAGGCGCTGCGTCCCTGGTCGTGCCGAAGGTCTTCTGCCAGCGGATCGTTCGGGTCTTGAGATCGATCGCGGTGAGCTTGCCCCAGGGCGGCGCGTTGCAGGGAATGCCGAGCTTCGAGAGCATGGCGATGGGGTTGGCGGCATAGGGCGTGCCGAGCTGGGGAGAGAACTGGTTGTGGCTTGGCTTCTTGTCGCCCTTCATGTCCTCCTGCGCGATCAGCTGCATGTCCATGGCGAGATGCGCGGAATTGACCAGCAGCGCCCCGCTCTTGACGTCAATCGTCGCGCTGCCCCAATCCATCGCCCCGAAATTGCTGGGGTACTGGATCGTCGGTTTCGTCGACGGCGGCGTGTAGCGGCCGGTATATTCCGCCTGTCGGAAGCGGATGCGGCACAGCACGTGGTCGAGCGGGGTCATGCCCCACATGTCGCTCTCTTCCAGCGTCTCCTTGCCCAACGGTGAAGGGAAACCGACCGAGAAGGGCTGGGTCGGAGAATAGCGCTCCTCGGGGATCGTGCCCTTGGGAACCGGGCGTTCCTCGACTGCGGTGAGCGGTTCGCCTGTCACCCGGTCGAGGATGTAGATGTCGCCCTGCTTGGTCGGCTGGGCGAGCGCCTTCCTCGTCGATCCGTCCGGCATCGGCATGTCGAACAGCACCGGCTGCGAGCCGAGATCGTAGTCCCAGATATCGTGATACACGGTCTGGAAATGCCACTTGCGCGCACCGGTCCTGCTGTCGAGGGCGACGACCGAGCTTGAATAACGCTCCATCTCCGGCGTGCGGTGCATGCCGACATAGTCTGGCGTGGCGTTGCCCATCGGCAGGTAGATCATGCCGAGTTCGGGATCGGCGGCGATCACCGTCCAGGCGTTGGGAGAACCGCGCGTGTAGTGTTCGCCTCCCTTGGGCTGCCAGTTCTCGTCGACAGCACCCGAATCCCATGACCAGGCGAGCTTGCCGGTGGTCGCGTCATAGGCACGAATGACGCCTGAGGGTTCGTTGGTCTCGTAACCATCGAGCACGAAGCCGCCGATCACGGCAACTCCGTTCGCGATCGCCGGCGGCGAGGTGACGAAATACTGGCCGGAGGGATCGACGCCGAGCCCGTCGCGCAGCTGGACGATGCCGTTGTCGCCAAAACCGGAGCAGGGCTTGCCGGTGAGTGCGTCCACCGCGATCAGCCGCGCGTCGATGGTGCCATAGACGATGCGTTTCGCGCATTCGCCCACGTCCTCGCCCGTTTCGAACCAGGAAACGCCCCGGCAGGCGGTCAGCGCCGGGCGGGTCATGTCGAGCTTGGGATCGTAGCGCCAGACTTCCTTGCCGGTGTCGGCATCGGCGGCGATCACCTTGGCGTGCGGCGTGCAGACATAGACGAGGTTGCCGACCTTGAGCGGCGTCGCTTCGAAGACATGGGCTCCGATAGCACCCTCGACCGGCAGATCGCCGGTCCGCAGTGTCCAGGCGACTTCGAGCCTGCCGACATTTTCGGGCGTGATCTGGCCGGCAGGCGAGAAGCGGTCGGCAAGCTGGGTGCGGCCGAAGGCGGTCCAGTCCTCGGCGGCGGCTTTGGCAAGGGCCCCCGCGTTCATGCCGCCGGTGGTGGCGGGCAGGCTGGTCATGCTCACGAACAACCCGCCGAAACCGATCGCGGCAAGTCCGGTCAGTCCCCAGCCGAGCTTGCGGTTGCGGGCGAAGGCAAGGTGTATCAGCACAAGCACGGCAAACACCGCCGGGCCAATCACGCGAGGCGCCAGCAGCCAGAATTCGCTGCCCACTTCCGCCAGGGCCCAGACGCAGGTGCCGGCGAACACGGCAAAATAGGTGAAGGCAGCCGCCTTGCCCCGACCTCGCAAGTAGAGCCATGCGGAGACGAGGCAACCGACCCCGGCAATTACATAATAAGCCGAACCGCCGAGCGACAGGAGCTGCGCTCCGAAGCCCGCGAGCCACAGACCGACCAGTCCCAGCAGCAATCCGATGATGATCGCGCCCCAGCCGCGATTGGCCTTGCCCGCGTTGTTCTGCATCCCATCCCCCTTATCGATTCCATGCGGGTGCTCGCCTAACATGCGCGTTAAATCAAGACTTGGCTGCAGGCGTCACGCTAACTGCCGGTAACCGCGCGGCCTAGACTCGCGCAGCGGCGGGCCTTACCCGTTGCCATGGGAGAGCGAGAGGATAGCATCGAAAGTGGAACGCGAAATCCTACTGACCGGAATTGGCGGACAAGGCGTCCAGCTCGCCGCGCGCAGCCTTGCCCAGGCCGCGATGCGCGAAGGCCGGCGGGTGCTGATGTTCGGTACATACGGCGGAATGATGCGCGGCGGCGATACCGATGCGACAGTGGTGATCGGCGAGGACAGCCTGCTCACCCCGCCGGTGGTCGATCGAGTCTGGGCTGTACTCGCCATGCATCACTTGAGCTGGGAAGGCGCCAGCCGCAGGCTGCGGCCGGACGGTTTCCTTCTGACCAACGACATGGTGTTCCAGGCGGAGATTGGCCATCCCGGGCCCACGCTCTCGGTTGCAGCATCCGCGATCGCCACCGAGGCGGGCTCCGCCCAGGCAGGATCGATGGTGGCGCTCGGCGCATTCGCCGCGGCGACGGGAATCGTCAAACTCGAAACCCTGCTCGCCATCGCCGAGGAAGTGCTGCCGTCATACCGCCGCCAGTTTGCGGACGGCAATCGCGAGGCAATGCGGTTGGGATACGATGCGGTTTCCGGCCGAGTTTGCGACGCGTGGAGCGCGCGGGAGGCGGTGTCGTGAGCGGAGAGCTGTCGCGCGGCACGGTGGTGATCGACGTCGAGCGCTGCAAGGGCTGCGAGCTGTGCATCCCGGCCTGCAAGCCGCAGGTCCTCACCATGACGACAGACAAGCGCAACGAGATGGGCTATTTCTATCCCGAACTGACGCCGGGCTGCACCGCCTGCCATGCCTGCGCATTGATCTGCCCGGATTTCGTCTTCCAGGTCTGGAAATACGACGAACCGGTAGCGGTTGAGAAGGAAGGAGCCGAGCGATGAGCGCGGAACTGCTCGAAGGCTCCGAAGCACTGGCCAAGGCGATGATCTCGGCGGGTTGCCGGTTTTTCGCTGGCTACCCGATGACGCCGTTCACCGAAGTGCTGGAGGGTATGGCGAAGCACCTGCCGGAGGTCGGCGGCACCTGCATCAACGCCGAAAGCGAGCTGGAAGCCATCGGCATGGCCTGGGGTGCGGCAGCCGGCGGGGTGAGGGCGGCGACCGGATCGGTCGGCCAGGGCCTGTCGCTGATGCAGGAATCGATCGCCGAGATGTGCTTTGCCCGCCTGCCGCTGGTGGTGCTCAACATGGCGCGCGGACAGGGCGACTATTTCCAGGCGACACGCGGTGGCGGGCACGGCGATTACCGCACGATTGCGCTGGCACCGGCCGACCTCACCGAAGCTGTGAGCCTCATCCAGCAGGCCTTCCATTTCGCCGACAGGTTCCGCAACCCGGTGCTGTTCATGGGCGACTACTACCTCGCCCATGTCATCGAGGCGGTGGACACAGGTCCGGCCGAATTCGAACCGCTTCCCGCCAAGGACTGGCTGCTCGACGGCTCGACCAGCGGCAGCGGCAAGGCGAGGATCATCTCACCACTGATGCCGGTGAAGCGCAATGCCGAAGTCTTTGTCGAATATGGCGATTACCTCGAAACCAGCGGCGACAAGATTGCCAAGATGGAACAGGGCATGGCACCGCTTTACGAAGCCGGCTTCTGCGAGGATGCGGAATATGTCGTCGTTTCATACGGCACGCCTGCGCGGATCATCCGCTATGCCGTGAAGCAATTGCGCGAACAGGGCATCAGGGCTGGCTTCTTCCGGCCTATCAGTCTCTGGCCGTTCCCGTCTTCGGCGCTGGCAGATGCGACGTGGTCGGCCAAGGCAGTGGGAGTCTACGAGCTCAACGCCGGGCAGATGGTCGACGATGTGCGCCTCGCGCTGCGCGACAGGGAGGTCGAGTCCATCGGCGGCATCAGCTTCGACGATTCGGGCTTCGGCATTGCGCCCGAACTGACGCCAGCGAAAGTCGAAGTACGGATTCGCGATGCGATGTCCCGGCTTGGCATGGAGGTAGCGGTATGACCGACATTCTTGACACATCCGCTCCGCCCAAGCGCAAGGCGAGGCTGGTCGACGATTTCGAACCCTCGCTGATCCTCGAAGGCAAGCACCAGCTCTGCGCCGGCTGCGGCGAACCGGCGGCGCTGCGGTCGGCCGTCGAGATGGTGAACGAGCTTGGCCTCACCAATCGCGCCGTCGCCGTGTTCGGCATCGGCTGCTACACTTCGTTTTCGCCGGTGATGGACCTCGAGGTCGCCCAGGCGCTGCACGGTCGCGCGCCGAGCGTTGCCACCGGGCTGAAGCGCGTGCAGCCCGACAGCATCGTCTTCACCGTCCAGGGCGATGGCGACATGGTCAACGAAGGGCTGCAGGAAGTCATCCACACCGCCGCGCGCGGCGAGGCGGTGACCTGCATCATGCTCAACAACGGCGTATTCGGCGAGACCGGCGGCCACATGACCTCGACCACCGTGCTCGGCCAGCGCACCAAGAACACGCTGGGCGGGCGTGACCCCAAGCAGCACGGTTTCCCGATCCGCATGGCAGAGATGCTCGCGCCGCTGGACGGCGTCGCCTATGTCGCGCGCGGTGCGACCAACAATGCCGGCAATATCTTCCAGCTGAGAAAGATGCTTGCCAGCGCCTTCGAGGTGCAGCGCGACGGGCTGGGCTTTTCCTTCGTCGAGATCCTGACCATGTGCCCGACCGGCTGGTTCATCCAGACCGGCGAAGCGCCCGACTATCTCGGTGAACGCATGGCGAGCTATCACAAGCCTGGCATCATCAAGGATGTGCGCTTGGAGACGGAAGCGGGATGAGGGCCCGGCCAGAATCTCCGTTTGTCCTGAGACTGTCGAAGGACTGCCTTTCTTCTGGCCCGGTGCTCGAAGAAAAAGACGGTGCTTCGACAAGCTCAGCACGAACGGACGGGGGATGGTTGCGGCTGTGACTGGCGTGGAACCGCTTCTGGTCGGCGACATATTGCGCAGCACCGCGGCGCGCGTGCCGGACAATGTCGCGGTGTGGCACGGGGAGAGGTCGATCACTTTCGCCGAGGCCGAACGGCAAGCCGATGCGCTGGCACAAGCGCTGCTTGCCTGCGGTGTCGAGCGCGGCGACCGGGTGGTGTGGATCGCCGCGACCTGCATCGATACCTTCGCCGTGCAGTTCGCCTGCGCTTTCGTGGGCGCGATCTTTACCCCGCTCAATCCCAAGTCGACCGAAAGCGAGCTCGCATACCTGCTGGAAAACTCCGACCCCAAGGTGGTCATGGGCGACGCGGGAAGTGGCCGCACCATCGTCAACGAGATGCTGGAACGCCGGCCCGCCACCACGCTCCCGCTCCCCGAGATTGACGAGAACGACCCGCAGGTGATGTTCTACACCAGCGGCACCACCGGGCGGCCCAAGGGCTGCCTCGTCTCCCATCGCGCGCAGCGCCTGCGCACCGGGCCGGGCGCGGCCTGGGTCGAAAAGCCCAGCGTCGTCATGTTCCCGCTGTTCCACATGGCGAGCTGGGCGCGGATACTCACCTGGTGCCTGCAGGGCTCCGCCGTGGTGCTGATCGACAAGGCGGACGCCGAGACGATTGTTCGCGAAATCGACCGGCATCGCTCGGAAGTGTTTCGCGGCATTCCCGCCGTCTGGCGGCGCATCTGCGAGTTCGATCGCTCGGGCTACGACCTCTCCTGCCTGCGCCATGCCGAAACCGGCACTTCCAAGGTCACGCCCGATCTTGTCGCCGACATCCGCGAGGCTTTCCCGCAGGCGGACATCTCAGTCGCCTATGGCGCGACCGAGAGCTGGCTGGTCTGCACCATGGGGCCGGACGACATGGAGCGAAAACCCGGCGCCGTCGGCCTGCCGAGCCCCAGCGTGCTCCTGAAGCAAGGTGACGACGGCGAGATTCTGGTGAAGAGCCCGTACCTGTTCAGCGGTTATTTCCGCAATGAAGAGGCGACCGCCGCTGCATTCGACAAGGACGGCTATTTCCGCACTGGCGACCTCGCAGAGATCGACGAGGAGGGCTATTACACAATCGCCGGAAGGGCGGGCGATCTCATCCGCTCGGGCGGCGAATGGGTCTCTCCGCAGGAAGTCGAAGCGGTGCTGCAGGGGCATCCCGCGCTGGCCGACGCCGCCGTGATTGGCGTTCCCCATGCTGACTGGGGGCAGGTCGTCACCGCCTTCGTGGTGCCTCGTGAAGGCGAAATCGTGACGCTGGAATCGGTACGCGAGTTCTGCAAGTCCTCGCTAGCCCCGCACAAGCATCCTCGCGCTCTTGAGATTGTGGCGAATATCCCCCGCACGCCGACCACCGGGCAGGTACAGCGGCGCAAGCTGGAGACGGCGTCATGAGCGGCAAGCCGGGCCTCTTGATGTTCTACCCCTATATGGTGGTCATGGCGGGCCATGTGCTCGAGCGCTTCGAACCGGTCAAGGCCTGGGAAGCGGACGATCCCGAAGCGCTGATCGACGAGAACGCGGACAGCATCGTCGCAATCCTCACCATGGGGCAGGACTATGCGATCGATGATGCGCTATTCGACCGCCTGCCGAACCTCAAGCTGATCGTCGCGGTCGGCGCAGGCTATGCCTGCGTCAATGTCGAGCAGGCCCGCGCGCGCGGCATCATGGTCGCCAATGCCGGCGATACCCACAGCGGCGACTGCGCCGACCATGCGCTGGGCCTCGCGCTCGCGCTCAATCGCCGGGTGATGCAGTTCGACGCCCATGTCCGCGACGGCACATGGAAGGACAAGGGCTTTCCAAGCCATCCGCGCGCCTTTTCCGCCGAGAAATGCGGCATTCTCGGACTGGGAAGAATCGGCCGGGAAATCGCGAAACGGCTCGAACCGTTCGGCTGCGAGATCGCCTGGTGGGGGCCGAACCCGCAGGACGCGCCGTGGCGGCGCATGGACAGCCCCCTGGCGCTCGCCGAGTGGTCAACCATGCTGCTGGTCGCGGCCAAGGGCGATGCATTGAACCTCGTCGATCCCGATATGATCGCGGCAGTTGGCGAGGACGGCTATATCGTCAACATCGCGCGCGGCGGAGTGATCGACGAGGATGCGCTGATCGCTGCCTTGAAGGAAGGTAAACTGGCGGGTGCGGGCCTCGACGTGTTCCGCGAGGAGCCGACCGATCCGGAACGCTGGCATGACGTGCCCAATGTCATCATGTCTCCGCACATGGCCGGTCAGACGCGCGAGGCGATGGCACGGCTTAAGGACGCGGCGGCGCACAACCTACTGACCGTACTCGACGGCGGCGAAGTAGTGAACGAGGTGTTCAAATGACGGACAGGATTTGCGACGGACCACTCGGTGACATCGGCACGAAACTGCTGTTCGAGGACGACAGGGTCAGGATCTGGGAAATGGTGCTGGAGCCCGGCGAAGAGACCGCGCCGCACCACCATGAAAACGACTACTACCTCCTGATCTATGAGGGCGACCGCATCGCCGGCGTGCCGCATATCGATTCCTCCGGTCCGTCAGCCGAATATATCGACGCCAAGGTCGAGCCCGGACTTGTCGTGCCGATGAAGAAGGGCGGCACCGAACTTGCCCGCAACATCGGCACCAGGAAATACGGAGAATTCATCGTCGAGCTGAAGAACTGAACTGGCGACTGGAGAGATTGCCATGAACGCACAGAACCCCTCCAAGACTTACGGCCACCTAGCCGTGCATTACCGCAACCCGCAGGACGGCCCGCTTGCCGCGCGGCTGCTGCGCGAGATCGGCTTCACCGAATGCTATTCAATGGCCCAGCCAGATGGCAACGAGTTCTACCACTTCGTCATCGACGAGCAGGCCAACCGCGGCACCGACCGCATCTTCTACCTGCTGTGCATGCCCGACGTGCTGCGCCGGCTCTATGACGAGATGCACACTGCGTTGAAGGTGGGAACGGCGCAGGAGAATTCTGCGGTGACCGAGCTTCGGGAAGCCCAAGCGCATGATCCTGAGTTCAACTTCCACGCGGCGGTCGTCTTCCCCTCGCTCGAGGAGCTGGAGGAGAAGGTCGCGCACCTCCAGAAGCTCGCTGCCGAGGATCCGGAGCTCAAGCACCGCATCAAGGTCACCCTCAACCGCGCCAAGCCGGGCACACCTGAAGTCGATGCGCGGATGGAAGCCTCGCCGGTGTTCGGCGATGTCGAACGCTACACCTACGGCCCGAACGGCGTGCAGGTATTCGTCGAAACCGACCTCATCGCTGGTGGGCCGCTGGGCGACAACTGGGTCTTCGAATTCGACTACGTTTTTCCGGGCTACAAGAACAACATCCTGAACGCTCCGTCGGACGACGCCATCGCGATCCTCGAAGCGAAGGAGGAGGCTGAGGCGGGCTGACTAAGCCGTCTCATACTCCAGCCCGGCATAGCCGGTCTGGTCGCACAGCGCTTCGTGGAACAGCTGCACGCCTTTTTCGTTGCGGCCGATGAGAGCATAGCCGTGCTGGCCGAAGGCTAGGCCGCGGCCGCAGCCTTCCCACACCGGCGCATCCTCGCGCACCGCAGCACCGGCTCGCTTGGCCATTTCGGCGAGAACCGGGAAGCCCTCGGGTTCGGGCTTCGGGCCCATCCAGCCGTATCTGAAGAAGGACGTGTCGGTGGTTTCGCCCGGTTCCATGAAGCCGATGTCGAGACCATAGGAATCGTTGGCGATCAACACGCCGGGCGAGAGCAGCCAGACCTGCACGACCTGCTGCCAATCCCAGCTGCTTCCGACTGACTTGATGTGCTCCATGTCGGATACCCCATCGCGTCCGAACATCGGCAGGCAATAGCGCAGGTGAGGCCCGAAGCGGTCGTAGATCGCCAGGTCGATGGCGGTGCTTGACGTGAAGCGGTCGCCCTGGGTGCCAGGATCGACATTGAATGTGGCGCGGTGGACGAAGGGGACGTGGAGCGATTCGACAACACCTTCGGCGACGCATTTCCAGTTGGCGTAGATCGGCTCCATCGGCAGCGAGTTCATGTATTGCATGTTGTCCATGCTGAGCCCGGCGAGCTGCGCATCGACCTCGCCGAGATGGGCAGCGACATCTATCTCCACACCGGGCGTGAGGATCGCCCAGACGAGCCCATGACGCTCCTCGCTCGGCAGTTCGACAAGGCCAAGCTGTGAATAGTCGAGGCCCTCGTTGCGGTCGGCGAGCGGCATCGCCACCAGCTCGCCCCGCGAATTGTAGGACCAGCCGTGATAGGGGCAGGAATGGCGTCGCGCATTGCCGCAACCGCTCGCGGGTTCGGCGCCGCGATGGCGGCAGTAGTTCAGGAAGACATGCGCCTTGCCACCGCTGTCGCGGGTCGCCAGCAGCGAGCGCTTCATCGACATGCGCACGAGGTAATCATCGGGGTTCGGAATTTCGCTCGATGCGACCACAGGGCGCGGCTGGGTCATGAAGAGCTCTGCCTCGCGGGCAGCGAGCGCCTCGTCGCGGTAATAGTCAAGCGGCACGTGCATCGCATCCGCCGCAAGCTCGGGAATCTGGTCCTCGACGATCCGGATCGACCGGCCCAGCACGCCGGTGTCGCTGAAACCCATGCCTGTCTCTCCCTTGCCTGGTGCCGCATCCTATCCGGGCTTTCCAGGAATGACTAGGATGCGGGCACGATAGGGACTTGACGGGGCGCGACAGGACGGGCGCGGCGTGGCACATGGTGTCAAGACCGTCGCCGGGGCCGGTGGCTAGTGACAACTTGAATTTGCAGGATCAAGGCCATGACCCAATACAGCGCCAACCAGGCGAGCAAGCCCATCACCGAGAACGACGAAGAACTCGAACGCCTGTTCGAAGAAGCAAGCCCGGTCGTCCTCGCTCTCGCCGCCGTGCACATGAGCGGCTCGATGGACATCATCCGCAACGGTCCCAAGACTAGCCTGCCGACCTATAATGGCGACATCTACGGCTCGCTGTCACAGGAAGATGGCGATGCGCTGCGGGCGAAAGCGCTGGAGATCGCCAAGGCCTGGCGCGATGCAGGCCATCCGGAGCCCTACCGGCCCTCCGAAGACGAAGTACACAAGATGCTGTGCTTCTTGCTTGGCTTCGACCTGCCGCGCGAATATCAGCCGATGATCCGCGAAGACATGGCACTCGATGCCGTCGATGCCCGCACCTTCGAATGGACGCGGGAGGTCGGCGAGGAGGCGAAGCTGCGCCACCCGGTGGCGATCATCGGCGCGGGCATGTCGGGCATGCTGATCGGTCTGCGTCTCAAGCAGGCCGGGATCCCCTTCACCATCCTCGAGCGGCACGACAGCGTCGGCGGCACCTGGTTCGAGAATCGCTATCCTGGGTTGCGCGTCGACGTGCCGAGCCACTCCTATTCCTTCTCCTTCGTCCAGGACTACCGCTGGAGTCACCTCTACTCCTACCAGGGCGAGCTGCTCGAATATTTCCGCAAGTGCCGCGACCGCTTCGGTATCGGCGAGCACATCCGCTACGGCGTGACCGTCAAGGGCGCGGACTGGAACGAGGCGGAACGACGCTGGGATGTCGCCATCGAGACGAGCGACGGGGCACGCGAAACTGTTGAGGCGCGATCGCTGGTGAGCGCCTGCGGTTTCTTCAACAAGACCCACACGCCGGACTTCGCAGGGAAGGAAAGCTTCAAGGGCATCCAGTTCCATTCCGGCGAATGGCGCGACGACGTCTCGCTGGAAGGCAAGCGCGTGGCGATCATCGGAAATGCGGCAACGACGCTGCAGATGGTGCCGCCAGTGTCAGAGATCGCCAGCCAACTCACCGTCTACCAGCGCAGCCCGAGCTGGACGTCGGTCAACCCGGACTACGACCGGCCGATCCACGACGGCGAGCAATGGGCCTTCGAGCACCTGCCCTATTTCGCCGGCTGGATGCGCGCGGCGGTGTTCAACTGGACACTCGACCTGCCGCCGCTGCACATGATGGTCGATCCCGACTGGCCGCAGGACGGCCGCGCGGTAAGTGCTGCCAACGAGGCGGTCCGCCAGCGCAACACCGCGCAATACGAGAAATGGCTCGGCGACCGGCCCGATCTGCTCGAAAAGCTGCTGCCGAAATACCCGCCCTTCGTGAAGCGCCCGACGGTCAGCCATGGCAACTTCTTCGAAGCGGTGAAGCGCGACAATGTAGAGGTTGTCACCGATGCGATTGCGCGGATCACCGAGAACGGCATCGTCGACGAGACCGGCACCGAGCGCACCTTCGACATCATCGTCTACGCCACCGGCTACAAGGTGCAGGAATATATCACGCCAATGAAAATCCGCGGTCGTGGCGGGGTGGAGATCAACGAGTTCTGGCAGGACCGGCCGGGCGGCTATCTCGGCTGCGTTGTGCCGCACTTCCCGAATTTCTACATGATGTACGGGCCGGGCACGAACCTCGGCTACAACGGCAACCTGATCTTCAATTCTGAACTCCAGGCACGCTACATCGCCTATTGTATCCGGCTTTCCATCGAAAACGGCCAGGAGGCGCTGGAAGTGCGCGAGAAGGTTTATGACGATTACATGGATCGTTCGACCGAGAAGCTGAAGCAGTTCGTCTGGTCGACCGATTTCGGCACCACCTATTTTCGCAACTCAGCGGGGATGGTGACGACCAATTCGCCCTGGTCGATGCTGGAGATGTGGACCTGGCTGAAAGAGCCCGACCCGGACGACTTCGTTGGCGCGGATGATATGGCGGAAGCCTAGTCGCCCGGTGGTGGCGGCAAATTATCCAGCCATGCATCGAGGTCGGGGTCGAACTCGACCTCGCTAGCTTCCTCGAACTGGCGCCATTTTTCTTCGAGCCTTGCCCGGTTTTCCTCGAAGACTTCTTTGGGTGTCAGCTCGCGGTGAGGCTCAAGGCGCACAGGCTCAGGCGCATCGGGCGCGACCAGCCTGAACGGTACGTCGGACGTTAAACCGAAGGCATCCGCCCCCATCGCCCTGAGATAGAGCGAAATCGAGCCTAGCCGGACGTAGATGATCGGGTTGAACAGGTCCAAGGGCCTGCGGAGCGAACCGTCCGGGTTCAGCCGCAGAGAATCGAGCCATTTCTGGAGTTTCTCGAGGCGCTCTGCCAACGCATTGAGATCCTCCACGGTTTCAGCAAGGGCGGCAAGCTTCTCATTGATATGCTTGCGGCGTTCCTCAATCAGCTCCTTGTTGCGCTCTTTCCAATCATCGCTGGCGGAATCGTAGACCTCTTCGAGCTGCCCCAGTGCGCGCCGGAGTTCTGCCGGACCCTGCCCACCGAGAAAGCCGCTTTCGGTAAGGCCAGCTTGCTCCAGCGTCGCGCGCAAGCGCCCGAGTGCACGGGATGCGCTGCCCACCTGCATGCCCAAGTCGGTTAGCTTGCTGCCCTCGTTCTGGAACAGGTTCAAGACTTCGTCCTGCGCTTCCAGCGTGTAATAGATGCTCGCTGTCGTGGCGGAGGGCGAGGTGAAGAACTCCCACAACTCGCCCATCATCGCGCGGCCGTAGCTTTGCCCCGCAGTGAAGCGGTCAGTCACGCCAAACTGGTCGACGACATTTCCGAGCCCGACCTTGCCGAGTTCTCCGGTGCCGTAGAGGACATTCTGAAGCTCGGCATCAGTCGGAGTGCCGGCGGGTGGCCCGCTGCCGCCGTTATTGCCGGCAATATTGGCGCTGCCTTCCAGCGTGCCGCCCATGCCCTGGAGGCCGAGCCCGGCATCGAGCGCTCCGCAGCCGCCTCCGCCAGCCTGTGCCGCACGGCCCAATCCGTTTAGCGACGCTTGCGTCACTGGGTTCACCGTGTTCCTCAGCTTGGTCGCGTCGCCGGCAGCGTCAAGCGCCTTGAGCAGGATGTCGATGTCTTCGGGGTCGTAATACTTCACGATGCCTTCGAAGACTTCGAATGTCTTCCCCGAGAACTCGAGACCGCCAGCTTTGAATGCTTCCTTGCCCGCTACACCGATTTCCCCGGCAGCCGTGGCAAGATATTCAGTGAAATTGAGACCCCGGCTTTCGACATAGGTCCTGAGCGATTGCAGGATCTCGAGATCCTTCGGATTGATCCTAACGTCGTCCGCACCCGCCAAAATCTTGCGCGCGTTGATGAGGATATTGGTGATGGGATCGCCTGCCCACTTCGGAATGTCGTGCCATCCGCGCGACTCGGCAATGGCGCGCATAAGTGCGATTTCCGCAGCTTCAAGATCGGCTGCAGCCGAGGCGACGTCGTCAACGTTGATGCCAGCCTGGCGTGCAGCGGCGACAAGACCGTCATCCATGCGTGAGACCATTTGCGCCGTCGCGGATATTGGCGGAGGAGGGAGCGACGTAGGCGGCCCCGTCTCCAGCAGATCGTCGAGCGCGGTTTTGAAATCGTCTATCAAACTTTGGGGTGCGCCTGACTTCTGCATGTTTTCAAGCATCGAGCGTGTTTGCGCCACCTCGGCTTCCCATCGCGCCACCTCTCTCTGCAACATGACCGCATCAGAGGCTGCCTGACTACCGGAAACGGCCGAAGTGCCTTCGGCAAATCCGCCGAAGCCTGGCGCATTGGGCTGTTGCCCCGGCGGAACAAGGGTGCGGTTGAACGCCTGAGTTTCCCCGCTGGCCAGCGCTGCGGCTTCATCAGTAGCGCCCGCACCTGCCGCGAGAGCTTCGTCCGTTGCACCGGCGCCCGCAGCGAGAGCCTCGTCCGCAGCACCGGCAAGACCTCCCGCGCCTGCCGCCGCCTCGCCGCCGGCAACGGCGCTGTTGGTGAAGAACTTGTATGCCTTGAAACCGAGTTTGATCCCGCCGACCCCAAGGTTTGCGAGCGCGAATGCCAAATCCGCCTTCTCATAAATTTCGCGGGCTTCGAGCCAATTGGTCAGTAGGCCTTGCAGTCCCGTCGTCGACGAGGCGAGGTAATTGTAGGTGCCTTGCCACTCCGAAGCAGCCTGGAGATAGTCGTTGATGTGCTTGGCGACGTCGCCCTGTTGCCTCGCGAGCGTCGACATAAGCCGGTTCTGGATGTCCTGCTCCCGTTCCATGGCGAGGTGCCAATTGCGCTCCGTCTCCGAGTCGCCGGGATCGCGCGCGCCAAGCGCAAAACCGCTCTTTATGGCTCCTTCGGCAATCAGGGAGGCGAAATTGTCCGGCTCCGGGAGCGTGCATGTCTGTTCTGCTTCAGGCTCAGGCGCATTCGCCAGCTACGGCGGATTACCGATATTTTTCATCGGGCCTTGCGCGATTTGCACCGGCGGCACGCCAAGCACCGGCTGGCCAAACATGTTTCCTTGCGGCTGATAGAAGCAGACCAGAGCGCTGTAGCTTTCGCTCGCGTAACCGCAGCCGAGATCGGTGGTGGTTGACCAGATCATCTGCGAGTAATGCCCGCATAGTGACCAGTCCCCGTCACAGATGTCGGGAAAGGCTCCGCCGGTGAACAACTTTTCCTCGTCAAACCATATCTGGACCAGATCCTTTACCTTCATCCCGGGGATCGGGCCGAGGCTGAGGTTTTCGGAATAGTTGCCTCCCATCCGGGCCTGGTAGCTGGAATGTTCAAAACTTCCGGTCCTTGCCTGGACCTCGGCATAATCCTGCGCGCCCCGGGCAAGCGTCGGGTTCCACCGCAGAGGCGCCGATCTGACTTCAGCGCGAGCGGTGTTGTGCATTTCGAGGACGGCCTGCATGTCCCTTGATTGCGGCAGCGCATTGATCAGGTCGCTGACGTTTGCCGCATCGCTACGCTCGAAATCTTCGCGGTCGATGACCGTAACGGGAGAAGAAGTCTCGCGGTCAGGCCGGGCCTCGGCGACGGCGGGGCAGGCCGCCAGAATGCCGATAGCCAGATAGCTGATCGTACTGCCAAGAGATGCGCGCAATGGTCTAAGTCGCCTGGTCACGTCCATTCCTTTCCAAAAGGTGAGACTTGGGGCCGCCAAGGCAAGGGACGGTCTCCAAAGGCAGGAACCGCCGCCAGGATGCAGGAAGCCAAGCAACCACTCAGGCGGTTGCAGAGTCGCATATGAGACGCATCGTGCTGAAATGGTTATCCTTTTGGATTGCACTGACATCCTTCTCTTATACCGTGGCCACCGCCGTGGCCGGCGATCCTGCAGCGCCCGGCAGTCTCAGTGGCGGACCCGTGAACAGGAAGGCGTGGCGGCCAACCTTGTCCAAATGCTCGGCAAGCTCTTTCAACCAGAACCATTCGCCGAGGTGGATGCCGAGCTTGAACAGGCACTGGTCATGCAGCGGCAGCAACGGCGCGTCGGTGCCCATAGCCTCGGTATTGAAGCCTTCGACTGCCTGGTTGTCGCAGACCAGTGCCACGACGCCGGAGCTTTCGATCCAGTCAAGCAGCATCTGGTCGGTGCCGTCGAGTTGTGCGCCGATGGTTTCCAGCTTCTCGTGGTCGGGCTGCTTATTCATCTCCATCACCGCGTCGGCGAAGCCGGTGTAGAGCAGCAGAAAATCACCCTGGCGCACCTCTACGCCCTGGTCGTCGATCGCCTTCATCAGCTTGTCATGGCCGATCCACTGGCGTTCGGTGCCGTAAGCCTTGGCAAGGTTCACGAGCACGCCGCGTCCCTGCACGCAGGTTTCCGCCATCTTCTCGATCCCGAGCTTCTGGGCGAGCGGTCCGCGCATGCCGTCGCTGCACAACACGTCCACGCCGGCGCGGTAGCCGTTGTAATAGACGGGCTCGAGCTTGCCGTTGCCCTCGACGTCGAACAGCTTGCCCCAGTGGAACAGCGCGTCCCACTGCGTCGAATATTGCAGCGTCAGATCGACACTGTCATCGCAGCAGATGTCGTTGGTGGTCAGGTGGGCATTACACATCGCCGGGCCGCCGGTGGGACTGGGGTTGGAATAGAGCCGGGGCGGGTGGCGGGCGGCGCCTTCCTCGGTGCCGTCGCCGGGATAGTCGAGCGGCAGGGAAAGGCAGAAGGCCTTGCCTTCCTTCACTTCCCCAATGCCCTCCAGCCGCTTTGCGTCGGTGACGAGGTTCATGCGGCCGATTTCATCGTCAGGGCCAAAATCACCCCAGTTCGAGCCTTCCGGGCGCTGCTTCCAGCGCTGCTGCGTTGCTTGCGTACTCAATGGAAACACCTCCCACCGTCGACCGCGATGGCCGAGCCGGTCAGATAGGACGATTCGTCCGATGTCAGGAACAGGATCGCATTGGCGAGCTCGATTGGCTCGGCAACGCGCTTCATCGTGTATTGCTGAACGAAGGGCGCTTCGGACGGATCGTCGAACTGGTCGAACAGGTGCGAAGCCATCGGCGTGTTGACGACGCCCGGGCACACCGCATTGACCCGGATAATCGGAGCGGCCTCCACCGCGAGGTTCTTGCTAAACGCAATCAATCCGCCCTTGGTCCCTGCATAGATAGTGTTGCCCGGCGCGTTGGGCAGCAGGCCCTGGCCGGATGCGATGTTGACGATGGTCCCGCTGCCCGCCTTGCGCATGTGCGGCAACGCGGCCTTGCAGATGAGATAGGGCGCGAGGAAATTGATCGCGGTCGCCCTCAGCAGCAGTTCCATGTCCATTTCGACTATCGGCTTCGCCATGCCGAGTGCCGCTCCATTGACGACGCCGTCGAGCGCACCAAGATCTATGGCGGCCTGTTCGACCATGGCCTCGACCTCGTCGGTCTTCGAAAGGTCGAAGGGTACGGCGACGCCGCCCAGCGCACCGGCAACTTCCTTCACCCCTTGCTCGTTGAAATCGACCAGCGCCAGCTTCGCGCCGTGCTGCGCAAACAGCTCGGCTGTCGCCTTGCCGATGCCAGATGCGGCTCCGGTTATCAGCACGTGCCGCCCTGCAAGCCTGCGGTTGCCATCCTTTTCAGCCATGTCCTCTCCTTGGTCTTCAAGTCCAGCCCGGCTGCAAACTGTCACGATTCCGGCGCGGCTTGTTGATGTTGTGCGACCATGTTGGGATCGCTGCCCTGCCGATGTCAAATCGTTTTGCCCCTTTGCTGCCCGCACGCCGCGCCGCGCTTGCCAAGCCACACGCGATGGTGTCCATTCGCGTGAGGTCAAGAAACGGGCAGGCGTGCGCGCTTGAATGGGCGCACAGGCCAAAATGCGACATCCGAGAGGCAGGACCTTGAGTTCACAGACAGACGATCCGACCATCGATTTCGACGCGCTCAATCGAAAATACGCAGAGGAGCGGGAGAAGCGCCTGCGTTCAGACGCGCTCACCCAGTACAAGCCGCTGGAGGGCGAATTCGCTCATTTCGACACAGACCCCTTTGCCGATCCCGGCTTTACCCGCGATCCGGTGGTGCGCGATGCGGATGTGCTGATCATCGGCGGCGGCTTCGGCGGGCTGCTTTCGGCGGCCTATCTGCGCAAGAACGGGGTCAAGGACATCACCGTGGTCGACAAGGGCGGCGATTTTGGCGGCACCTGGTACTGGAACCGCTACCCCGGCATTCGCTGCGATGTCGAGAGCTACACCTATATCCCGCTGCTCGAGGATACCGGCTTCGTGCCTTCCGAGAAATACGCCAAAGGCGCGGAAATATTCGAGCAGTGCAAGCTCATCGGAGAGAAGTTCGATCTTTATCGTGACGCGCTGTTCCAGACCGAAGTGCGCAGCCTCGACTGGAACGAAGAACGCCAGCGCTGGATCGTGCGCACCACCCGCGACGACGAAATCGCAGCGCGGTGCCTCGTGTCCTGCACCGGACACTACTCCAAGCCGAAGCTGCCCGCGATTCCCGGCCTCGACAGCTTCGAAGGCCACATGTTCCACACCAGCCGCTGGGACTACGACTATACTGGTGGAAATGCGGATGGCGGACTGACGGGGCTGAAAGGCAAGACCGTCGGCGTGCTGGGAACCGGGTCGACCGGCATCCAGTGCGTGCCGCCGCTCGCCGAATATGCCGAGCACCTCTACCTGTTCCAGCGCACGCCGATTTCCATCGACCGGCGCGGCAACCGGCCGACCGACGTCGACTGGTACAAGTCCCAGAAACCCGGCTGGTGGAAGGAGCGGATGGAGAACTTCACCAACTGGACGTCCGGCATCCAGAAAGGCGAAGACCTGATCGACGACGGCTGGACCAACCTCCTGGGCGAACCGGCGGCGGTAACCGGCGGAGTTGTGGGCGAAGTCGATCCCGAAGAGCTGCTGCGCAAGGAGCTGCTCAAGATGGAAAAGGTGCGCCAGCGGATCGACGAGGTCGTGGAGGACGAGGCCACTGCAGAGGCGCTGAAGCCCTATTACCACTATTTCTGCAAGCGACCCGGCTTTAGCGACGACTACCTGCAGATGTTCAATCGCCCCAACGTCACGCTGGTCGATACCGATGGCAGGGGCGTGGAGCGCATCACGCCAAAAGGCGTGGTTGTGGCCGGCAGGGAATACGAGCTGGACTGCCTGGTGCTGGCGAGCGGCTTCCACTTCATGACCCGCTACACCGAGGAATCGGGCTTCACCATGCACGGGCGGGGCGGGCTCTCGCTCGACGACCACTGGTCGCACGGCGCCCGCACCCTGTGGGGCATCCAGACGCGCGGTTTTCCGAATTTCTTCCTGATGAGCCTGCTGCAGTCCGGCGTCTCGATCAACTACATGCATATCGCCGAGGCGCAGACGCGGTATCTCGCGAAAGTGATCGCCCATTGCCTCGAAAACGGCATCGGCAGCGTCGAGCCGACGCAGGAAGCCGAAGACGGCTGGGTCGATCGCATCGTCGATCTCAGCGCACCGCGCCGCGCGTTCCTCGATGCCTGCACGCCGGGCTATTTCAACCACGAGGGCCAGCACCGCGACGAATACGACCTCAACATGCCGTTCGGCGGAGGCCCGCACGAATATCTCGAGCTAGTCGACAGGGCGGCGGACGGCGCCTTCGCCGAAAATCTCGAATTCCGGGAACTGGCGACAAGCTGATGGGCCGTCTGCAGCGTGCCGGCACGATCCTGTGGCTGACGCAATGCTTGATTCTGGGCCTGACGCTCGCCACCGCCGGTTGCAAGGACGCATCGCCCGGCGCCGATCCGGCGTCCGAAGCGCGATACATCGACGGCAACGAGGGCAGGGACTGGCCGGGGCCGGGCCGCACCTACGGCGAGCGGCACTACAGTCCGCTTGCGGAAGTCCGGGGCGAGAATGTCGGAGATCTGGGCCTCGCCTGGTCGCTCGACCTGCCGCCAGGCTATAGCGTGACCCAGCCGATCGCGGTCGAGGGCGTACTCTACTTCGCCTCCGGGCTGGGCACGGTGAACGCCGTCGATGCGCTCACCGGCAAGCGGCTGTGGAGCTATGACACCGAGCCGTGGAAGGGCGAGCAGCCCAAGATGCGCACCGCCTGGGGCAGCAGGGGCGTCAGCTGGTGGAACGGGTCGATCTTCATGGGCACGCTTGACGGCAGGCTGGTTTCGCTCGATGCCACAACCGGCAAGCTCAACTGGCTGGTGCAGACCACCGAAAAAGGCGACGGCCGCTTCATCTCGGGCGCGCCGCGCGCCTTTGGCGGCAAGGTCATCATCGGCCACGGGGGGGCGGACAATGCGCCGACGCGCGGCTACGTCACTGCCTATGATGCGGCGACAGGCAAGCAGCTCTGGCGCTTCTTCATAGTTCCCGGCAATCCCGCCGACGGTTTCGAGAGCGCGGCGATGGAAATGGCCGCGAAGACCTGGGCCGGCGAGTGGTGGAAACATGGCGGCGGCGGCAATGCCTGGAACGCCTTCAGCTACGATCCCGACACGAAGACGCTTTTCGTCGGCACCGGCAACGGCTCGCCGTGGAACCACAAGATCCGCAGCGCTGGCAAGGGCGACAATTTGTTCCTCTCCTCGATCCTCGCACTCGATGCCGAAACCGGGAACTACAAGTGGCACTACCAGACCAATCCCGCCGACAGCTGGGACTACAACGCAGCGATGGACATGGAATTCGCTACGCTGGTGATCGACGGCAAGCCGCGCAAGGTGGTGATGACGGCGCCCAAGAACGGCTTCTTCTACGTCATCGACCGGGTAAGCGGGAAGCTGATCTGGGCAAAAGCCTATACGAAGCAGACCTGGGCGAAGGGCATCGACCTCA